>DASUPQ010000790.1 GCA_036280995.1 Actinomycetota bacterium
ACTGCAGCATCGGTCCGGGAGCTGGGCGAGCTTCCCGCTGCCCGCGGTGGTCGACGCGGCCGGGCGGTTCACCACCTACGTCGAACTCGGCCGGCGCGGCGCCAACCGGCTGCGGGTCGTCGACCCGGCCTCCGGCCTGACCTCGAACACGGTCACCGTGCGGGTGCGCTGAGGGTGCGCGGCGCTCCCGCGCTGGCTCAGGGTTCGCGCACGTCGGCCATGGCCGCGAACACCACGATGTTGTCCGCGAAGCCGTCGTCGTCGTACCGTCCCGCGCAGGTGATCAGCCGCAGCGCCGCGTGGTCGGTCGGACCGTAGACCGCGTGAGTCGGGAAGCGTGACTTCGCGACCCTGACCACCCGCCGGATCGCGAAGATGGCTGTGCGTCCGTCCTGGCGGAGCACCTCGACCCGGTCTCCGGGGCGCAGGTCGCCGAGCCGGACGAAGATCGCCGGCGCACCGTCCCAGGTGAGATGCCCGGCGATCACCGCCGGTCCGAGCGCACCCGGGGTCGGTGCCTTGGTGTACCAGCCGGCCACGCCAGGCTCGCCCGGCACCTCCATCGCGCCCGCGCTGTCCAGGCCCAAGCGCACCAGGTCCGATCGCACCCCGATCCGGGGAATGTGCAGGATCGCGGGCTCGGCGGCGGGGAGTATCGGGCCGACCAGCGGGTCGGCGTTGTCCGCAACGGACGGGGAGACCGGTGAGGTCTGAGGCCGCGGAAGGGCGGTCGACGACGGCGCCGCCGACCACCCGACACCCGGAACCACAGGCGGTGACGGCTGTTGGTCACCGGCAGCCATGAACAGGGCGACGCCGCCCGCAACGCCGAACAGCGCCGCAGGCAGGGCTCGTCCGGCCCGCACCAGCCACCGACGTTCCACCATCCCCGCCTCAGCCCATCACACGCCCGCCGGCACGTCGCCTCGACGCGGCTCACCCACCGACCACCCCGCCCATTCAAGCACTCCCGCCCGCGCCGGTCACCGTCCCACAAGGCCGTGTGGGCGGCCACCGGCGTTGGCGCCATGCGGAGCGGTGATGCAGGCATCTCGGTGACGCGACGCGCCACCAGCGGAGCGAACGAACGTAGTCAGGCGCTGCCCGTGATCTTAGGACAGCGGCCCGGGTCCCGGCTGTCGGTGGGGCTGGCGTTGGGGCAGGCCGAGGAGCCGCTCGATCAGCCGTGGTCCGCTCGGCCACACTGCCACGACGACCATCCGGGTACGCCGAACCGGCGGCGCTGATCCGTGCCGCCCTCGGAGACCGGGTGCGGGTCTAGGCGGGTGCTCGACGGCTCTCCCACCGAAGCCGCCCGGCACCATCGACGCGTTTGGCCTGCCCCGGGGCCGTGGTTTGGGTGTAGGACACTGGTATGACCCTGGCCACCCCCTCGCCCGGACAATCCAGCCTAGACCGGCGACGCTTCCTGGCCGCCGTCGCCGGTCTCGTCGGCTTGGCCGCTGCCGCGCAGACTCCCGTCGGACGCGCGGTCGCGGCACCCCGACTCGAAGGTGGCCGCTACCCCTTCAGGCTTGGCGTGGCCAGCGGTGACCCGACCCCGACTGGCGTCGTCCTGTGGACCCGGCTAGCGCCGCGGCCGTTCGTACGCGGCGGCGGGATGCCGAACGTCCGGGTGCCGGTGCACTGGGAGCTGGCCGAGGACGAAGGGTTTCACAGCATCGTGCGATCCGGTGCGGTCTGGGCACTGGCCGAGCTGGCGCACTCGGTCCACGTCGACCTCGAGGGGCTCAAGCCGGGCCGGGAGTACTACTACCGGTTCTGGTACCGCGACGATGTCTCGCGCGTCGGTCGCACGCGCACGGCGCCGGATCTCGGCGCGCCCATCCGGAGGATGAACTTCGCGTTCGCCTCCTGTCAGGACTGGGCCAGCGGCTACTACCCCTCCTACGGGCACATGGCCGAGGAGGATCTGGACCTGGTGCTTCACCTGGGCGACTACGTCTACGAGGGCGGCATCCCCGCCAACGGCGGCTACCGCAACGTGCCGGTGCCGGAAACGCTGCGCGGGGCGCCGCGCACGCTCGAGCGCTGGCGGATGCAGTACGCGCTGTTCAAGTCCGACCCACAGCTGCAGCTCGCGCACGCACGCTTTCCGTGGGCGGTGACCTGGGATGACCACGAGGTGCAGAACGACTACGCCAACGACCAGTCGCAGTACGAGGGTGACATCTCGGCGTTGCGCGCGGCCGCGTACCAGGCCTGGTACGAGCACCAGCCGGTGCGGAGGCCGGCCAAGCCCGACGCCGACGGCCCGCGCATCTTCCGTCGATTGCAGTGGGGGAGGTTGGCGCAGATCGACGTCGTCGACGGCCGCCAGTACCGCAGCATCCCGCCGTGCGGCTGGGGCGAGGCACCAGCGTGCCAGGCCGCGTACGACCCTGACATCACCATGCTCGGCAGAGGGCAGGAGCGCTGGCTGTACGCCGGGCACCGGGACTCGGTGGCGCAGTGGAACGTGATGGCCAGCAACGTGATGATGGCGCGGCTGGAGCACGAGCCGGTGGACGGTGCGCGGCTGTGGCACGACGCGTACGACGGCTTTCCGGCGGCGCGCAACCGGCTCATCGGCAGCTGGCTCCGCCACGAGTTGCGCAACCCGGTCGTCGTCACCGGGGACTGGCATTCCACGTTCGTGAACGACATCCACCGCAACTTCGACCGCGAGGGGTCACCGCGGGTCGGCACCGAGTTCGTCGGGTCGTCGATCTCCAGCAACGGCGACGTGCCGGTCTATGGCCCGTACTACGGCCCGATGATCCCGTTCAACCCGCACATAAAGTTCTTCGACGGGGACCGACGGGGGTACGTCCGGTGCAGCCTCACCACCGAACAGTGGCGTACCGACCTGCGGATGGTGACGACGGTGAGCACCCCGGACGCGCCGCAGTACACCTATGCGTCGTTCGTGGTGAGAAACGGCGTACCGGGTGCGCAGCAGATCACTGGGCCTGTCTGCGGGCGCTACCCGGAACGGCCGGCCCCCGGCGCGACCGGCAAGGGCGGCCCTACCGGCAAGGGCGGCCCGACCGGCTAGCCGGTCGGCTCGGGCTCTCTTGCGGGGTCTTGGCCGTTCGCGCCCGCAGATCGACTGGCCGCGGCACCCGTCCCGCCGGAGCGAGGCCCCGCAGACGCGGCCTCGTGGGCTTCGACGATCCGCCTGAGGGTCTTGTGGGTGGTTCCGCACATCACGGCCGCACCGTCCAGTTCTGGCTCTGACCGAGGCACTCACATGCCGCCGTGCGCTCGGCGTGGCGAGGGTTGGACCTGGGAACCCGCCGAGCTCCAGGAGGTGTTCGCCGCTGTGGACGCGTTCAACACGGCTCTGCAGGAGAAGGGAGCGTGGGTGTTCGCCGGCGGTCTGAACCCGCCGTCGACCGCGACCACGGTCGACAACACCGGTGAGGCCCCGGTCCTCACCG
>DASUPQ010000791.1 GCA_036280995.1 Actinomycetota bacterium
GCCCGCCGGGCAGCGGCACGGCCCGCGCGGCCGCCGCCGCCCGGTCGAGGGTCGCAGGGTCGACCGGAGCGGGTTCCCACCCGGCCGGGCGGGCCTCATCACCGGCCGGGCCGGCTTTCCCCCCTGCCGGACCCGGCGGTCCCTCCAGGAAGGCCAGCAGGTCCTCGGCGGTGCCGGCGGTGCGGAACAGGTCGTCGGCGGGCGACCGGACCAGGTCGCGGGCGCGGCCGTCGCCCTCGGGGCGGCGGACCCCGCGCAGCAGGGCCGCCGGGACCCGCGACGCCTTGCCCTTGACCAGGTCGGCGGCGGCGGCCACCTCGTCGGCCACGGCGACCTCGGTGACCTCCAGCGGCCGGCCGTCGCCGTCGGCCCGCCCGCGCCAGTCGTCCAGGGCGCCCATGCCGGCCAGCCCCACGGCCACGTCGGTCTGGCCGAGCCGCCAGGGCCGGCCCAGGGTGTCGGTGACGACCACGGCCACGTCGTGGCCGTCCAGGGCCCGCAGGCCGGCCCGGAGCCGGGCCGCCGAGGCGTCGGGGTCGGCGGGCAGCAGGACCAGCCGGTCCCCGCCGGCGTTGGACGCGTCGACCAGGGCGTTGGCCCCGACCAGGCCGTGGCGGGTCTCGGCGATGACCAGGCGGCCGCGCCGGGCCACCACCCGGGCCGTCTCGGACGCGACCGTCTCGGCCAGCACCCGCTGGCGCCCGGCCGGGTCGTCCGGGAGGGGGACCAGCCGGCCCTCGGCCTTGGCCACGACCTTGGAGGTGACGGCCAGCACGTCCCCGTCGGCCAGGGCCAGCCCGGCCCGCCGGACCGCCTCCAGCAGCAGCCGGGCCAGGTCGTCGCCCGGCCGCACCTCCGGCATCCCGGCCAGTGGCACCACCACGAGGGAGGTCACAGCGCCTCCAGCGCCGCCTTGGCCAGGGCGGCCGCGTCCTCGACGGTCCGCATCAGGGTCGGGACCACCACCGGCTCCAGGCCGAGGGCGGCCACCTCGCCGGCCTGGCCGGCATCCACGACGTCGAGGACGAAGGCGTCGGCCAGGCCGGCGTAGAGGCCGGCCACCCCGCGGGCCGACACCTCGGCCCCCCAGGCGGGCAGCAGCTTGTCGGCCATGCCCCGGACCGGCGCCCCGCCGACGATCGGGGTCACGGCCACCACCCGGCAGGCCGCCGCCTCCACGGCTTCCATGATCCCGGGCACGGCCAGGATGGGGGCGATCGACACCACCGGGTTGGACGGGCAGAGCAGGATCCCGGCGGCCCCGGCCAGCGCCTCCAGGATCCCTGGGGCCGGCCGGGCCCGCTCGACCCCCCGGAAGCGGACCGCCCGCACCGGGTCGCGGGCCTGCCGCCCGACCCAGTACTCCTGGAACCCGAGGTCGAGGGGGCCGTCGGGTCCGTCGACCTCGACCCGGGTCTCGACCCGCTGGTCGCTCATGGGCAGCAGCCGCGCGGGCACGCCGAGGCGGCGGCACAGCTCGGCCGTCGCCTCCGACAGGCTGGCGCCCTCGGCCAGCAGCCGGGTCCGCAGCAGGTGGGTGGCGATGTCGCGGTCGCCGAGGGCGAACCAGCCGGGCTCGCCCAGGCGCACCAGCGCCTCGCGGACGTTCCAGGTCTCGCCGGCCAGGCCCCAGCCGCGCTCCTCGTCGGCCAGCCCGGCCAGGGTGTAGGCGACCGAGTCCAGGTCGGGCGAGACCGCCAGGCCGTGCATGCGCAGGTCGTCGCCGGTGTTGACGACCACCAGCAGGTCGCCGGCATCGTGCACGCGCAGCAGCCCACGCAGGAACTTGGCGGCGCCGACACCGCCGGCGAGCGCGACCAGCATGGCCTTCCCTCAGCTAGAGGCCGGGAGCGGCCCCAGGATAGCGCCGCCTAGGGCGACGGCAGGCTGGTCGTGGGCGTGGTCCTTCCCTTATCCCCGACCTCGTCCGTCGCCTTGCCCGGCGATGTCGGCTGGCCGCCGCCGCCCTCCAGCGACCCCGAGGTCGCCTCCGGCTCGGCGGTGGTGGTCGGGGCGGGATCGGTCGTTGGGGTCGACTCGGGCGGCGGCGAGGTGGTCTGGGTCGTGACCGACGGCTGCGACGGGTCGGGCGCCGACCCCTGGGTCGGATCGGGTCCCGGGTTGGAACCGCCCGGATCAGGCGGGGGCGGCGTCTCCGGCTCCTTGGGCTCGGGCGTCGTTACGGGAGGGGGCCCCTGGGTCGACGGGGTTCCATGCGGATCCAGCACCTGCCGGGACTCCCGCACCGCGGTCACGATCGCGAGGCGGAGGTTGCTGGACACGGGCTGCTGGGTGGACTCCAGCGTCGTGTCTACCATGGCGAACGCCCTGCTCACGTTCCCTTGGACGCTGCCGAGCTGTCCGACCAGGGCGGCGACCTCAGACTGGTCCACACCCTCCTGCCTGGCCTCGGCCACGGCCCTCTCGGCGGCCAGGACCGCACTGGTGAGCGCGTTCACCGCCGGCTCGATCTGGTTGAACATCTCCAGCCGGGTCAGCTGCTCGAGCTCGTCGCGTCGCACGTCGGCGATCCGGGTGCGCTCGGCCGCCTCGCGGGACGGTGACCACTGGACCGAGGCGACGCGGATCTCCTCGATGGCCCGCTTGAAGGGGTACATGGCCTGGCCGGGCAGGGCGGCCGCGGAGGCCATGGTGGCGGGGGCGAGGACCAGGGCGGCCGCCAGGGCGACCGCGACCACGCGGCGGCGCACGTCCCAGCCGCTGGGCTGGCGGCGCACGGGCAGCTCCAGGATCGTGCCCGGGCGCTCAAGGGCCCGCTCCAGGTGCCGGTCGGCCACCTCGGGGTCGAGCTGGAAGGTGGCCAGCTCGGCCCGCAGGACGTCGGCCGCCTCCACCAGCGGCGCAAGCTCGTCGGTGAGCTCGACAGGACGCCCGTCGAGCAGGGCGTCGAGCTCATCGTGGAGCTTGTTCGGCTTTGGCTGCGGCGTTTTCACCGTTCCTCCTCCTCCTGACTAGTCAGGCGACCGGAGTCTGGTGATGGATACGGGCGTTCCTGTGCCTCGTGCGGGCTACGTAGGCCCAATACTCTGGCAAGGCTAGCCAGGCCACGGTGCTGCAGGGCCTTGACGGCGCCGGTGGTCTTGCCCAGCGTCTCGGCCACCTCGGGGGCGGTCAGCCCGCCGGCCATCCGCAGCAGCAGGACCTCGCGCTGGTCGGGGGAGAGCTCGGCCAGCGCGGCCATCACCCTGCTCCCCTCCAGGCGCTCGATGGCCACCTCCTCGGGGTCGACGGCCCCGTCGGCGAGGGCGGCCTCGTTGAGGTTGTCGTCGAGCGGTTCGATCCGGGAGCGGGCCTGCTTGCGCCGGTGGTCGTAGAGGTCGTGGCGGGCGATCTGGAACAGCCAGCCGCCGAGGGCCTCGACCGGGCCGCGGAAGCGGGGCAGGGCCTCGATGGCGCTGACGAAGGCGGTGCCGGTGAGGTCCTCGGCCAGGTGGCGGTCGCTGACCGCGGCCATGAAGAAGCGGAACAGGGCGGGGGCGTAGGCGGTGTAGACGCGGGTCACGGCGGCCGGCTCGCGGCGGCGCGCGGCCGACAGGTCCGCCGCGGTCAGGCCGGCCTTGGACACCGCCTCCCGCTCTCCCCCGAAGCCGAGCACTCCTACCCCCGATGCACCTCGTCCGCCGGTGAGGCTATCCCATGCACCGGTCACGGGCCACACATCCGGATCCTGCGCGACTCCCCGACCTGTCCACAGAAAAAACCTTCCGCTTGAAAATGCCACGCAAGGCGCCGCAGAATGCCACCGATGTAATTACGATCGTGATCTTCCAAACACCCGTAAGCGTGCGACCCGGACGCCTCGCTGCACCGGTTGAGGAGGCAATGGATGGGCCCCATCCCCGTCGAGATCCAGCCCTGGTACGAGCGGGCGGCCTGCCTGGACAAGGACGCCGACTGCTTCTTTCCGGAGAAGGGCGGCTCCACCCGCGCGGCCAAGCGCATCTGCCAGACCTGCACCGTGCAGACCGAGTGCCTCGAGTACGCGCTGGCCAACGACGAGCGGTTCGGGATCTGGGGCGGCCTGTCCGAGCGCGAGCGCCGCCGGCTCAAGCGCCGCGCCTCCTGACACAAATTAGGCGGTGCCCGGTTCGCGTCTTTTGACGGTTGCTTTAGGGCTGGCTGGCCGTCCCGTGCTAGCATTCCCGGACGCCCGTGGGGGAGCTTGGAACCCTACGGGCCTTTCGATACACCCCCGGCTACCCCCGGCCGGCGAGGCCTCGAGAGGAAGGTTGTGCCAGCGAGTCAGCCCCGGGTCATCGCGATCGTCGTCAACCACAACGGGCGGGCGTTCCTTCGCGACACCTTCCGCGGTCTCGCCGCCCAGACCCGCCCGATCGACGACGTGCTGGTGGTCGACACCGGCTCGACCGACGGCAGCGCCGACTGGGCCCGCTCGCGCCTGGGTGACGACGCCGTCATGGCGGTCAGGGGGCAGTTCGGCCGGGCGGTGATGTCGGCCCTGCGCGACCCCCGGACGGCGGGCATGGACTGGCTGTGGCTGCTGCACGACGACTGCGCGCCCGAGCCGGAGGCGCTGGAGCGCCTCCTGGCCGAGGCCGAGTCGCGGCCCAGCGCCTCCATCCTCGGTCCCAAGCTCGTCTCCTGGACCAACCCCGACCGCCTCTCCGAGATCGGCTTCTCGATCGACCGCACGGGCCGGGCGGTGTCCCCGATCGAGGACGACGAGATCGACCAGGGCCAGCACGACCAGATCCAGGACGTGTTCTTCGTCAACACCGCCGGCATGCTGGTGCGGCGCGGCGCCCTGCTGAACGTCGGCGGCTTCGACGAGCGCATGCCCGCCTTCCGCGACGACCTCGACCTGTGCTGGCGCACCCACCTGACCGGCGGGCGGGTGCTGGTCGTGCCCCAGGCCCGGGTCCGCCACTTCGCCGCCGCCTCCTCCCGCAGCCGCAAGACCCGCGCCGTCGGCCACCCCCGCTACCTGATCGAGCGCCACACCGCCGCGGCCATGCTCAAGGCGACCAGCCTGCGCAAGCTGCCCCTGGCCCTGCTGCTGGCCCTGGTGGGGGCGCTGGTCCGCTCGGCCAGCCTGGCCCTCACGGGCCGGCCGGCCGACGCCCTGGCCGTGCTGTGGGCCTGGGGCTGGAACGTCAAGGAGCTCCCGGTCACGATCGTGCACCGCCGCCGCCTCCAGAAGCAGCGCAAGGTCGACGACAGCGCCCTGGCGCCGCTGCGCGCCCCGGGCGGCCAGCAGCTGCGGGCCATGCTCAGGGGCACCCTCGAGCTGGTCTACGGCTCCGAGGTCGGCGCCCACGTGGCCCAGCGGACCGACGAATCCGGCGAGGAGCAGGACATGCCCTCGGCCGGCACGTCGGTGCTGCGGGTGGTCGCCAGCCATCCGGTGGCCTTCATGGTCGCCGGGTTCGCCCTGGTCATGGCCATCTCGCTGCGCTCGGTGCTGTTCGCGCCGGCGATCGCCAGCATCAGCCTGGGGGTCTGGCCGGCCACCGCCACCGAGCTGCTGCGCGAGTTCGTGTCCAGCTTCCACCGGGCCCAGATGGGCTCGACCGCGTCCGCGCCCCCGTCGCTGGCCCTGCTCGGGGGGCTGTCGGTGCTGACCTTCGGCAAGGCCCTGGCGGCCGAGAAGCTGCTGCTGTGGCTGGCCCTGCCGCTGGCCGCGGCCACCTGCACCCGCGCCCTGCGGGTGGTCGTGCCCGAGCTGTGGGCCCGGGCCCTGGCCGGGCTGCTGTACGCGACCGCGCCCCTGGCCACCGGCGCGCTCGCCCAGGGCCGCATCGGCGAGCTGGTCCTGCTGGTCGTTGCGCCGCCCGCCCTGGCCCAGGTGGTGCTGGCCTTCCGGGCCGAGCAGCCGCGCGAGCCGTGGCGCCCGGCCCTGCGGTTCGCCGCCCTGGCCGCCGTCGGCATCGCCATGGCCCCGGCCGCCGCCCTCGCCTTCGGGCTGGTCGTCGTGGCCGCCATCGCCGTGGCCGTGGCCAGGGCGGGCCCGGCCGGGCGCCGGGAGGCGGTCCGCCAGTCGCTGTTCCTGGCCGCCGGGTT
>DASUPQ010000792.1 GCA_036280995.1 Actinomycetota bacterium
ATCTCGGCGGCCCGGCGGATGATCTCGGCCAGTGGCCAGAAGCTGCTCCCCTCGGCGTCGGAGGGGCACTGGCCGTAGAGCACGGTGGCGGCGTCGTCGAGGGCGTCGACGGCCGCCGCGACCAGCCGCGACTTGCCCACCCCGGCCGGGCCGAGCACGGTCAGCAGGTGGCAGGTGGAGGTCTGCACCGTCCGCTGGAACATCCAGTCGAACAGCTGCAGCTCGGCCAGCCGGCCCACCAGCGGGTTGTCCGAGCGCCGGGCGTGCCCGAGCGCGTCCGGGGACACGTCGACCAGCCGCCAGGCGCCCCCGTCGACCCCCTCGACCTCGGCCGCGACCAGCGCGTCGCGGGACAGGTGCCAGGTGCGCCGGTCGAGCAGCACCTCCCCGGGGCCGGCGGCCTCCTGGAGCCGGGTGGCCAGGTTGACCGCCTCGCCGATGACCAGCGGGTCGCCGCCGGTCTCCTCGACCATGACCTCGCCGGTGGCGACCCCGATGCGGACCTCGATCGCCGGGCTTCCCTCGGTGTCCAGGTCGGCGACGGCGTCCTGCATGCCTGCGGCCGCCCGGACCGCCCGCAGGGCGTCGTCCTCGCGGACCACCGGGACCCCGAAGGTGGCCACCACCGCGTCCCCGATGAACTTCTGCACCAGGCCGTGGTGGCGTTCCAGGACGGCCCTGGTCCGCTCGAAGAAGCGGGTCATGACCCGGCTCAGCGACTCCGGGTCGAGCCGCTCCCCCAGGGCCGTCGACCCGCTGACGTCGCAGACCACCACCGTGACCACCTTGCGGGCCCCGCGGCGCTGCTCGGCCACCAGGGCGGCGCCGCAGTTGAGGCAGAACCGGGCCCGTTCCGGGTTCTGCTCGCCGCAGTTCGCGCAGGTCAGCATCGTGGTGCTCAGCCGTTGCGGCGGCGCCTGGCCACCTCGGCCAGGGCCGTCCGGTCCACCCGGTCGCCGGGCACGACCGCCACCCGGCAGCGGGTCACGGCCCGCAGGGTGGCCGTCCGGCGCCCGCCCTCGAGCAGGGCCATCTCGCCCAGGATGGCGCCGGGGCCGACCTCGGCCACCTGAGCGCCGTCCTGCTCGACGGCCAGGACCCCGTCGAAGAGCAGGAACAGCTCGTCGCCGAGCTCGCCCTGCTCCACCAGGGCCGCGCCCTCGCGCAGGCGCCGGAACGGCGGGTCGGAGCCGATGATGATGGCCGACAGCTCCCGCTCCAGCTGGGACTCCACGGCCGTGACCACCGTCGGCGACTCCTCGTCGCCCCAGGGGTTCCTCTCCCCGAACGACTCCCGGTACCAGGTGTCGAAGTCGATCAGGCCGGTCTTGGCCTGGAGGGTGCCGTCGTGGCCGTAGATCCAGTGGCGCGGGAACGAGCTGGCCCCGACGACCTCGAAGCTGGCCGAGCCGTCGGCGCGGATCGACAGGGCCAGCGTCGACCACACCACCGGCCCCGAGACCTGGAGGTAGGGCCGCCGCCGGACCCGCCGGGGCGACGGCATGCCCGGCTGGCCGCCGGCGGTCTGGGTGAACCGGACCACGCCGTCGCCGACCTCGGGCTCGCCGCGCAGGTCGGGGTAGCTGATGCCGGGGAAGGTCAGGCCGATCCCGGCCAGCCGCATCCGGGTGTGGCCCATGTGGCCCCGGCCCAGGTACCCGTGGCCGGTGATGCGGCCGTCGTCGTCGACCTCGATGTAGGCCCGCAGCTCGTTGGCGAAGCGGATGGCGCTGGCGGCGAGCAGGCCCTCCAGGTCGTCGAGCCGGTCGGGCGGGGGCAGGTCGTAGTGGGCCACGCCCAGCTCGAACGGGAGCTTGACCATCCCCTCGATGGCTTCCCTGGGGATCCAGGACACGGAGGTCACCGAGGACTCGATCCTCACGCGGGCGGCACCTCCAGCGATCCGGGCGGCGGGGTATGGCGCATCCCATGATGCACGCTCCGCCGCGCTGGCGGGTCGGGAGGCGCGTTCGCCCGCCCTGGAGCATCCCGACCGGGTGGCGTCGCTCACCCTGGTCGCCCCGCCGGCCTCGGCGAGGACATCAACGCCGACTACATCGACGGGTTCGCGGCCGCCGAGCGCCGCCGCGAGCTCAAGGGGTGCTGCAGCTGCTCTTCGCCGACCAGGGGCTGGTCAACCGCAAGCTGGTCGACGAGGTGCTCCGCTACAAGCGCCTCGACGGCGTGGAGGCGGCCCTGCGGACCGTCGCCGGGGCCATTCAGCGGCCAGTCACCGGAGGTCGGGTAGACGCCGAGGCGCGCCGTTCGGCCTCGGCCTTCACCCCGGCCAGGGAGCTGGCGACGGCCTGCTCCCAGCGTCGGGCGACCAGCTCGCACCACCACTGTCCCGCCCGCCACAGGTCGGCGCCGATCTCCCCGTCGTAGGCCAGCGTGGTCGCCGTGCCGCCCGCCGCCTCGGTGAGCACGAACGCCTCCACGACATGGGGCACCGGTCCGCGGACCAGCCGGAAGTCGACCCGCTCGGGCCGGGTGAAGCGGACCGTCTCGACCGTCTGGGCGACCAGGCCGAGCCGCCCGCCCAGGGGGGTGAAGTGGGCCGCGAGCGCCATGTCGCCGCCGCGTTCCAGCACCCAGAGCTTGTCGGCCATCGCCCGCGCGGTGCGGCCCAGGTAGGGCTCGGCGATGAGGTCGAAGACCAGCTCGCGGGGGGCGGCCATCTCGACCCGCTGCGGGCCGAGCGGCCGGGTGCGCCGGCCGACCCCCAGGTCGACCGGGCAGGCGCCGGTGACCAGCCCGACGTACCCGGCCGCCGCCACGGCGGCGCCGCCGGCGGCGTAGCCGAGCAGCCGAGGGATCGAGGTGGTCATGAGGGGCTGGGGTCGGGGGTGGCGTGGACGTCGGTCTCGGTCCAGGCGAGGACGCGGCCCAGCTCGCCGCGGGGGATGACCACGACCAGCTCGACGCCGGCGTCCAGCCGGGTCGTCCCCCGGGGCCGCCAGGTGGTGCCGGCGCCGTCGTCCAGCAGCAGGACCCGGCTGTTGGAGGCGGCCTCCAGCTCGGCCACCGTGTGGCCCTGGACCCGGCAGCCGGGGGCCACCCGCAGCCGGACAACGCCCAGCACCGCCGCCCCGACGGCGATCGTGGCCAGGACGTGCTCGCCGGCGGCGGCGGCCGCGAACGCGGGGGCGGCCAGGGCCGAGGGGCTGCGGGAGATGTGGATGCCGAAGGCCCGCTCGACCCGGGCGGCCAGGTCGGGGTCGAACAGCCGCTGCACCACCCGGACCTCGGGGTTGAGGGCCTGCACGTTCAGGGCCGTCTCGAGGTTGACGATGTCGCTGGAGGTGACCACCACCACCGAGCGGGCCCGCTCGACGTGCAGGGTCTGGAGCGTCTCGGGCAGGCGGATGTCGGCCACCAGCACCGGGACGCCGAGGCGGCGCACCGCCGGCAGGTAGCGGTTGCTCTCGTGCAGCTCGGCGGCGACCAGTGGCACGCCCAGCTCGTGGAGCTGCTCCACCATCCGGTAGCCGATGTTGCCGAGCCCGCAGACGATCACGTGGTCGTGCAGCCCGCGGGGGATGTTGGCGCCCAGGACGCGGGCCAGCCGGGCGCTGATCAGCGCGTCGGTGATCAGCGCGAACAGGATGGCCAGGGCGGCCGTGCCCGACAGCATCAGGGCGACGCCGTAGAGCTGCAGCGGCGGCGGGGCGTTGCGCAGGTGGATGTCGCCGAAGCCGGTGGTGGTCATGATCGTGACCGTGAAGTAGATGGCGTCGATCAGGTCGAGGTCCTGCTCCGAGAACCACCAGAAGATGGCGATGCCGGTCACGGTCAGCCCGAGGACGATGGCCGTCATGACCCGCAGGCGGATGTCGGCCCCGAGCAGCACCGTCCAGGCGGCGGCGACCCGGCCGGGGTGCTCCACCGGCGGCCGCTCCGGGCGCCTGGTCCGGCGGTTGCCGGGCGCCCAGGACAGGCAGAGCAGCTCCTGGCCGCCGTCGGGGAACAGCTCGGCCGCGCCGTCCGGGTGGACCCGGGCCAACGGCAGCAGCACGCCGGGATCCGTGGCGGCGGCCCGCCGCACGACCAGGGTCCGGCCGGCCACCTCGACCCGCTGCTGCCAGTCCTGGAGCAGCGCCGCCGACACGAACGCGGGCACGGCCAGGGCGGCCGAGTCGAACACCTGGCAGTCCTCGAACAGCGCCTCGACCCGGCGGCCCAGCTCGCGGTTGAACATCCGCAGCCGCATCCGCAGGGCCGGGTTCAGCTCCTGGGCGGCCAGGGCGGCGTGCAGGTTGCCGACGTCGTCGTCCTCGGTGACGACCAGGGCCCGGGCCGCCGCCACCCCGGCCGCGGCCAGCACCGCCTGGTCGCGGTAGTTGCCCGGCACCAGGGTGGCGCCGAGCTCCCTGGCCCCCCTGGCCAGCTCCTCGGCCGGCGACCGCACGACCACGACGACCTCGACCCCGAGGCGCACCAGCTCCTCGAGCGTCCGGTAGCCGAGCTCGTTGAGGCCGCACAGCACCACGTGCCCGCCGGCCGGGGCCCCTCCCGGTTGGTCCATCGCCGATTGCTACCCGCTGGGACCCTCGGCATGCGGCGGCAGCACCTGGTCGGCGAAGTGGCGCTGCACCCAGTACAGGTACTCGAGGCGGTCGGTGACGATCCGCTGGACCTCGAAGTCGGTGGCGAACTGGGGGTAGACGCTCATCAGGGCCGGGTCGACCTCGTAGTGGCCGTCGTTGTCGATCACGCCCGGCGGCAGCTCCTCGGCCATGCTCACCCCTCCCCGTCCTCGTAGGCCTGGTCGAGCAGGTACTTGCCCGGGTTCATGATGTTGTTGGGGTCGAGCATCCGCTTGAGCTTCAGCATCAGGTCGAACTGGCCGCCGAGCTCGGCCGGGACCAGTTCGACCTCGCCCTCGCGGGTGGCGCCGTGGCAGGCCGAGATCGACCCGCCGGCGTCCAGCGACACCTGGGTGATCTCCCGCTTCATGTCGGTCCAGGCCCGCCAGCTGGCCTCGTCCAGGCGCTGCTCCCAGATGCCGATGTCGATCTCGACCAGGAAGTCGCCCCAGCCCTTGTAGGCGTTGTTGGTGTAGAAGAACATCCCCCAGTTGTCGAACACCTCGTGCTCGGCGATGTAGCGGTCGGCGATCTCGTGCCAGCGCCGCTTGACGAACGGCAGCTGGGAGTAGGTGATGGCCGCGTCCTCGCAGTGCCAGCTCATGTGGACGGCCCGGTCGCGGGAGCGGCCGTGCAGCGGGGTCGCGTAGCGGTCGTGGCGCGACGCCCAGTCCAGCTCCGACAGCTCCTCACCCAGGTAGCGGCCGCCGGTGTCGGCGCCGATGCGCATCAGCCGGTCGCGGGCGGCCGCGACCTCGCCCTCGGAGCCGTAGGCGGCCACGGCCACGATCGACTGGAGCGACTCCGGCTCGGGGATGTAGGCCTCGTCGTCGCGCCGGAGGTACTGGACCTTGCGCTCGTCGAACAGGATCACCCCGGCCAGGGTGGCCAGGTTGGAGCGGCAGAACGGCTGCATGGCCCGGTAGCCGGCCTCGAACGACTCGTAGCCGAAGAAGGCCGGGAACTCGGCCTCGGGCCGGGGGTACAGCTCCAGGGTGGCCTGGGTGGCGATGCCCAGGGTTCCCTGGTGGCCGAGGAACAGGTCCTTGAGCCGGAACCCGGTCGAGGAGTGGCGGATCTTGCGGCCGCCGCCCTGGCCGACCTCGACCACCTCGCCGGTGGGGAGCACGACCTCCAGGGAGATGACGTTGTCGCGGACGTGGCCGTAGCGGCTGCCCAGCAGCGACCAGCCGCCGGTGCCGATGCGGCCCGAGACGATGCTGACCGGGTAGGAGGCCGGGTCGTCGGGATACCAGACGCCGTACGGGGCCAGGCGCTCGTTGAGCTTGAGCATGTTGATCGACGGCTGGATGGTGACCGTCCAGTCGGTGGTGTCGACCTCCAGCACCTTGTTCATCCGCTTGGTGTCGACCACGATGCCGCCCCGGTTGGGCTTGGCCCCGTCGTTGAGGCCGGTGGCGCCGGCCCGGGGGACGATCGGGATGCGCAGCCGGTTGGCCAGCTTGACGATGGCCACGACCTCCTCGGT
>DASUPQ010000793.1 GCA_036280995.1 Actinomycetota bacterium
GCCCGGCGGTGCAGCGGGCGGCGAGGGTGGCCAGCCGGGTGGTTTCGGCGATGGACAGCTTGATCGGGGTGATCTCGGGTGGGCAGGGCCGGCCCCCGCGGGCCGGGACGGGGGCGTCGCCGAGGGGGATCTGCAGGTCGGCGTCGCTGACGTGCTCCTGGTCATCGCCGGTCGCAGGATCGCCGGTCACGATGCTGGTGCCCGGCGGGTGTGGACAGGCGGCGTCGGTGACGGCGGGGAGGGCGATGCTGGCGGTGATCGCGTTGCGGATGGCGGCGGCGCGGAGCTGGGCGAGGGCGGCCAGGGCGGTGTGTCGGCAGGTCCCGTTCCAGGTGCGGGCCTGGGTCTGGTCCCAGCCGAACACGTCCTTCCCGGTCTTGAACGTCTCTTCCACCGGCCAACGGCGCCCGGCGATGGTGATGAAGTAGGTCATGGTCGCCGGTCGGCCCGGCGGCGCCCAGCACAGGGAGAACGTGAGGTGGTCCGGGCGGGAGATCAGCCGCCGGATCAGCAGGTACTGCCCCGGGATCGCGGTGGCGGTCATCGCCCAGTCGCTGTAGCGGGGCCCTTTGGACCCGTTCCCGGCCGACCGGCGCTCGAACACCGCGTCTGCGACGGCCTGATCGGCCCGGATCGTCGTGCCGGAGGGCAGGGTGAGCTGGTAGTCGCACGGGATGATCGCCACGTACGCCAGCCCGGCTCGGGCGGCCTTGGTGCGCAACTGCTCGCTGCGGCCGTAGACCTCGTCGAACGCGACCCAGCTGGCCGGCAGCCCGGTCGCGGTCAGCCGGTCGAGCTGGTTCATGGCCAGCTGCGGCTTGGTGGCGAACTGAAGCTCGTCGGGGATTCCGGCGACCCGGCGGCGGGAACGATCCTGGGCCCAGCGCTGCGGCAGGTACACGTCGTAGTCCACCCAGGCCTGCCCGTGCGCGGTGACGTAGGCGGAAAACACGGTGGTCACGCAGTTTTCCACGGTGCCGGTGCACCCGGCGTGCTGCGGGGCCACGCCCGCGGTGGCCTCCCCCTTCTTCAGCTGCGCGGTCTCGTCGATCGCGATCCCCGGGCCGATCAGGTCCCGGGGCGCGTCCGGGATCCACGCGAGGGCCAGCGCGGGCAGCTGATCGCGCAGCTGCTTGTAGTCCCACCGGTAGGAGCTGAGCAGGCCCTGCATCCGGCCCTGCCCCTCATGACCCGCCGACTCCGCCAGTGACCAGCAGTTGGCCTTCACTTCCGCCGCCAGCGCCGTCACGTAGTCCAGGGCCGCCGACGCACTGCGCCGCTGGGCCATCACCGTCTGCAGGACCGCCCTGACCTGGGCGTCTGCTCTGGCCGTGCACTCGGCGACGTCCTCTATGCTGGCCACCGCGGCCGTGCCGTAGTTGATCTGTTCCACAAACAATCAACGCGGCACGGCCGCCCGTATTACATCCCTGTAGTTCAGGGCGGACCCACCCCGAGGATGTCACTCCACGTAGCCACCAGCCGGACCTGGGGTAAGCAGTCAGGCCTAGTGGATCATGCTGCCTGGGGTGGCATCCACGGGTTGGCGGTCAGAGCGTCGCGGATGGCGTCCATGGGTCGGCATCCGTGGTTGCGGGCGCTGACGAGGTAGGACCGGATCCGGCAGTGCCGTTGCAGGGTGGGCAGGGTGCGCCAGCAGCCTTGGACCTTGGCGGCGAGTTTGAACCCGCGGATTGCCGATTCCGAGCCGTTGTTCGTGGGTGGCACGTCGGATCGGGTGGTGAACAGCCACACCTGGTGGGCTTTGCGTTTGAGGCGTCGGGCCAGTTGCAGGCCGGGGTGATTGCCCTTGGACCAGGGGCGGGACAGGTTGGTGGAGATCCCGACCTTCACGCCGTTGTCGTAGCTGTCCCGTAGCCGAGCGAGCAGTTCGGCGTCGAGGTCGGTTCGGCCGGCGGCCCGGGCGGTGTTGACCTCGTGGATCGCTGTGCGGAGGGCGTCGGCGACCTGGCGGGCCCAGGCCTGGACGTCGACGTCGATGGCGTGTGCGTCGTCGAGGTAGCGCAGCAGATGAGCCAGGCATTGCTGGACCCCGGCCAACTCGTCGTCGTAGCTGACGTAACCGCCGAAGTCGTCGCGGACCAGCACGCCACGGAAGTCGTCGAGAATCCCGAACCCGCTGATCGAGGTCTTCGTGCGGTCACCGGCCGCGCCGTACCAGACCAGGTCCGCGCTCCCGCCGGTGTAGGCGTCCATCGTGCGCACGGTGTACACGTGCGGGTTGTGGCAGTCCGGCTCGCGGGTGGCGGTGTCGGTCAGCGGAGCGGGGGTTTCGTCGGTGCCCAACACCTCCTGGGCGACCAGCGCCGTCTTGAGCGCCGGTTCGAACCCGGCCGTGGTCAGCGCGTCGTCCAGCCGGGTCAGGCAGCAGGAGACGAACCCAGTGGACACCGGGGCCCCGAGCAGCGTGGACATCAGGTCCGCGGTGCGTTCGATGCTGAGCACGTCCTGGCTGGCCAGCAGGGTCGCCGCGGCGGTCACGTTCGGGCCGTAACAGGTCAGCCCACCTCGTACCCCCGCCGGCAGGTCCGCGGTGGTGGCGTGTCCGCAGTCGCACACCCGGCGCATCATCTGATACTCCGTAACCGCCAGGGAAAAGGTTACAGGATAGGCCGCACGGCGAGGTATTCCGTATTGCGGGAATCCTTTTCCGCGCGGCCCTCCTCCGAACCACACGGACCCGTTTCCGAGTATGTGGCTCTCCGGTGACTTACGCCGCGATGGTGACGG
>DASUPQ010000794.1 GCA_036280995.1 Actinomycetota bacterium
GTCGCGGGGGCCGGCGGCCGGGCCCCGGCGGCGCGGCCCGCGGGTCGCCGGGTCCCGGGCCGGCCCCGGCCGCCGGCGTCCCCCGCGGGATCGCCGGTCGCTCATTGGCGCACCGTCCTGCCCGGCACCGCCTCGTATGCGCCCGCCGTGCTCATCGGCCCAGCCACTCGTCGGGACCGAGGCGGGCGCCGCGGGCGAACTCGGCCCCGGACATGGCCCGGCGCCCCTCGGGCCGCAGCTCCAGCAGCTCAAGGGGCCGGTCGCCGGTCCCGACCAGCAGCCGCCCGCCCGGGGCGAGGACGAGCCGCCCCGGGTCCGGCGCCGGCCCGCGTTCGCCGTGGTCGGCGACGGCGGCCCGGGTGATCTTGAGGCGGCGGCCGCGGTGGGTGGTCCAGGCGCCCGGGGCCGGGGTGAAGGCGCGGACGGCGTCGGCCACCCGGCCCGCCGGCCGGGTGAAGTCGAGGCGGGCCTCCTCGGCGGTGACCTTGGGGGCGTGGCTGACCCCGGCCTCGGGCTGGGGCCGGGGCTCGACCTGGCCGGACTCGAGGGCGTCGAGGGTCTCCACGGTCAGCCGGGCCCCGACCTCGGCCAGCCGGGCCGTCAGGGCGCCGGCGTCCTCGTCCGGGTGGACGGGGACCTCGGCGGCCAGCAGCATCGGGCCGGTGTCCATGCCGGCGTCGATCACGAAGGTGGTGACCCCGGTGACCTCGGCCCCGTCGAGCAGGGCCCGCTGCACCGGCGCGGCCCCGCGGTAGGCGGGCAGGAGCGAGAAGTGGAGGTTGATGATCCCCCGGGGCAGGGCGGCCAGCACCGGGTCGGGCAGCAGGTAGCCGAACGCGCAGGCCACGCCGATGTCGGCCCCGGTCGCGGCCAGCCGCCCGGGCAGCTCGGGGTCGCGGCCGGACGACGGCTCCAGCACCGGCACCCCGGCGGCCAGGGCGGCCTGCTTGACCGGCGAGGGCTGCGGCGTCCCGCCCCGCCGGTCGCGGGGCCGGTCCGGCCGGGTCACCACCGCCACCACCTCGTGCGCCGAGGCGAGCAGCGCCTGCAGCGGCGGCACGGCCGCCGCCGGCGTGCCCAGGTAGACGACCCGCACCGCCCGACCCCTACAGGGTCTTGTCGGGCTTGATGGCCAGGTCCGACCGGTGCAGGTGCGGCTCGATGCCCGCCTGGAGCTCGAGGTCGAGCTCGCGCTCGCGCCACTGCTTGAGGGCCCGCTTGCGGTCGCCCCGGGACAGCCGCTCGATGAACAGCACCCCGTCCAGGTGGTCGATCTCGTGCTGGATGCAGCGGGCCAGCAGCCCCTCCCCGGTCAGCTCCAGCGGCCGGCCGCGGACGTCGACGGCCGACGCCGTGACGACCATGGCCCGCTTGCAGGCATAGTAGAGGCCGGGAAACGACAGGCAGCCCTCCTCGCCGTCCTGCTCGCCCTCCCAGCGGGTGATGACGGGGTTGACCAGCACCCCGTGCGGGTGCTCGCCGGTCTCCTCGTCGGGCGGGAGGTCGTAGGCGAACATCCGCTTGAGCACCCCCACCTGGGGCGCGGCCAGGCCGACGCCGTGGGCGGCCCGGAGGGTCTCCAGCAGGTCGTCGCCGAAGCGGGCCAGCTCGGCGTCGAACCGGGTCACCCGGTCCGACCGCTGGGTCAGGACCGGGTCGCCGTACAGCCGGATCTCGAGCACTGCCACGTGACGCGTCTCCTCGTTCAGCCAGGGTGCTGGCGGGGGGCGGCGAGGACTTCGAGGGGCTCGACGTCCACCGACATGCGCGGGCCGCCGGCCCGGGATGCCTCGGTGAGCAGGGGCCGGAGGGCCCTGGCCGCCGACTCGGCGTCCTCGACCTTGGCGATGATACGCCAGCCCCTGCCCATGGCCGCCGGCCCGAGCAGCTCGACCTTGGGCCCGAAGGCGGCGGCCAGGGCGGCCCCGGCCGCGTCGGCCTCCTCCGGCTCCGGCCCCTCGACCAGGACCAGCCGCCGGGCCGGGGGGAAGCCGAGCTCGACCCGGCGGGGCAGCTCGTGGCGCCAGAAGAACTCCGGGTCCCAGCGGACCAGGGCCTGGACGGCGTGGTGGCCGCCGTGGCGGGTCTGGAGGACGAGGCGGCCGGCGCCGCCCCGGGGGCCGCACCAGGTGGCGGCCCGGCTCCAGGTCCGGTAGGCCTCCTCGGCCGCCCGGACCTCGGCCTGGCCGAGGGCGGTGTCGGCGCCGACCACGACCACGGTGCGGCAGCCGGTCAGCGGCGGGTGGTCCTTGACCCCGGCCACGGTGCCGACGACCACCCCGGGCCGCTGCCCGGCCCAGGGGGGCACCATGCCCGGGTCGACCACCTCCCGGTCCAGCCGCCACACCGGCACCCCGGGCAGGATGCGGGCCAGCTCGGCCGCGACCTGCCCGGCGGTGCGGGCCCCGGGGGCGGCCGGGTCGGCCCCGCCGCGCCGCGGCACCAGCACGTAGGCGGGCTCGTCGCGGGCCAGGGCGGCCCGGATGGCGGCCAGGCCGCGGGGGTGGAGGCGGGCCGCGGCCGGGCCCTCGTCGTCGGGGTCGACCACCTCGACCAGGGGCCGGGCCGCCCGCTCGGCCGCCCGGTCGGGGGCGAGCAGCCGGCACTGGCCGGCCTGCATGGCGGCCACGGCCTCGGCCGAGGGCACGGTGCCGGTGAGCACGCACAGGGCCCGGGCGGCGGCGGCCCGGCGCAGGGCGACGTCGCGGGCGTGGAAGCGGGGGGTGCGCTGCTCCTTGTGGGCGAAGTTGGCCTCGTCGTCCACGACCACGCACCCGAGCGCGGGCAGCGGGGCGAGCACGCTGGAGCGCCCCCCGACAACGACCAGCCGCCGCCCCCGCCGCAGCTCGGCCCAGGCCCGGTACCGCCGCCGGTCCGACAGGTCGCTGGCCAGGTCGGCCGCGTCCGGGAACGCCTTGCGCACGGCGTCCCCCACCGCCGACCCCGCCGCCACCTCCGGCGTCACCACGATCGCCCCCCGCCCCCGTTCCAGCGCCGCCTCCACCAGCGCGATCACCCGCGCCCCCGGTCCTCCCCGGGCAGCGGCCGCCAGTAGACCGCCCCCGCGGCGGGGCTGGGAAACGCCGCGGCGGGACTGTGGGCGGCGGGACTGTGGACGGCCGCGCGCACCCCTCCCGGCTGTCGGCTACCCTCCCGTGCAGGGGCCCCACCACCAGGTGGGTGGGGGTGCGGCGCGCCCGGGGGGTGGGGATGCGGCGCGCCCGGGGGGTGCGGCGCGCCCGCCTCGACCGACGCCTCGACCGACGCCTCGACCGACGCCTCGACGGCGGCGACCCTTGGGGGGACGGCCAGGCGGAGGGTGTCGACCACGGTGGCGGCGTAGCGGGTGGCGACCCAGCGGAGGAGGTCGAGCTCGTGGGAGCCGAACGAGGGGATGGGCGAGACGACCCGGAGGATGTCGCGGGCGTCGGGGGGGAGCTCGGCGGCCGGGCCGACGACCCAGGCGTCGACCCGGCGGCGGCCGCCGAAGGGGACCTTGACCCTGCTGCCCAGGTGGACGTCGGGCCGCAGGGCCTCGGGGACCCGGTAGGTGAAGGGCCGGTCCAGGTGGAACAGGGGCACGTCGACCAGCACCTGGACGGCTTGGCTGCTCAGGTCCAGGTCCAGCCGGGTTCCCCTCTCCCCCCGGTGGCGGGGTTACAGCGAGCGGGCCGCCTTGGCCAGCTCCTCGGCCGGGGAGGTCGACTCCCAGGTGAACTCGGGCTCGGAGCGGCCGAAGTGGCCGTAGGCGGCGGTCTTGCGGTAGATGGGCCGGCGCAGCTCCAGGTCGCGGACGATCGCGGCCGGGCGCAGGTCGAAGAACTCGGGCAGGAGCTTGCCGAGCTTCTCCGGGTCGACCTGCTCGGTCCCGAAGGTCTCCACGAACACGCTGACCGGGTGGGCGACGCCGATGGCGTAGGCGACCTGGACCTCGCAGCGCTCGGCCAGGCCGGCCGCGACCACGTTCTTGGCCACCCAGCGGACCGCGTAGGCCGCCGACCGGTCGACCTTGGTCGGGTCCTTGCCGGAGAAGGCGCCGCCGCCGTGGCGGGCCATGCCGCCGTAGGTGTCGACGATGATCTTGCGGCCCGTCAGGCCGGTGTCGGCGTTGGGGCCGCCCAGCTCGAACCGGCCGGTCGGGTTGACGAACACCCGCATGCCCTCGGAGGCCAGGTCGTCGGGGAGGACGGCGTCGATCACGTGCTCGCGGATGTCGGGGGCGAGCAGGGTCTCGATGTCGACGTCGGGGCCGTGCTGGGTGGACACCACCACCGTGTCCAGCCGCACCGGCTTGCGGCCCTCGTACTCGACGGTGACCTGGGTCTTGCCGTCGGGGCGCAGGTAGGGGACGACCCCGGAGCGCCGCACCTCGGCCAGCCGGCGCGCCAGCCGGTGGGCCAGGGCGATCGGCACCGGCATCAGCTCGGGGGTCTCGTTGCAGGCGTAGCCGACCATCATGCCCTGGTCGCCGGCGCCCTGGGTGTCGAGCGGGTCGGTGTCGCCGGCCCGCTCCTCGAAGGCATGGTCGACGCCCTGGGCGATGTCCGGCGACTGCTCGTCGATGGCCACCGTGACCCCGCAGGTGGCCCCGTCGAAGCCGTACTTGGCCCGGTCATAGCCGATGCCGAGGATGGTCCGGCGGACCACGTTCGGGATGTCGACGTAGGTCTTGGTGGAGATCTCCCCGGCCACCACCACCAGGCCGGTGGTGATCAGGGTCTCGCAGGCCACGCGGCCGGCCGGGTCGTCGCGCAGGATCTCGTCAAGGATGGCGTCCGAGATCTGGTCCGCGATCTTGTCCGGGTGACCTTCGGTCACCGACTCGGACGTGAACAGGTACCGGTTCGCCACGTGTGTGCCTCCAAGGGAGTTCGCGCCGCGCATCGGCGGCAAGCCATCGCCGAAGGGTAGCCGGGCCCCGGGCGCGAGGCAAACCCCTCGCCGCTGGATCGATGCCCGGCCGTGACCTCAGCGCAACTTGCGGAAGAACGCCCGGACGTCCTCGACCAGCAGGTCGGGGGCTTCCAGGGCGGCGAAGTGGCCGCCGCGCTCGTACTCGGTCCAGTGGCCGACGTTGCCCTCGGGGTCGATCAGGCGCCGGACCAGGTCGTCGCCGGCGGCGAACACGGCCCAGCCGGAGGGGACCTCGGACGGGCCCGGCCACTCGCCGCCGTGGGCGGCCTCGTAGAGGAACTGGGCGGCCGAGGCGCCGGTGCCGGTGAACCAGTAGATGCTGACGTTGGTGAGCAGCCGGTCGCGGTCGACGGCGTCCTCGGGCAGGTCGGCCGCCGGGTCGGTCCACTCCTTGAACTTCTCGACGATCCAGGCCAGCTGCCCGGCCGGGGAGTCGGTGAGGGCGTAGGCGATCGTCTGGGGCCGGGTCGTCTGCAGGGCGATGTAGCCGAGGCCGTCGGCCTTGAACTGGCGCATCCGCTCCAGGGTGGCCCGGTGCTCGGCGGTGACGGCCGCCTTGTCGGCCACCTCGTCGGGCGGGAGGGCGACGGCGCCGACGGCCAGCGGGTCGCTGTTGACGTGGACGCCGGCCACGTGGCCGGGGTCGAGGCTGCCCAGCATCCCGGTGACCCCGGCGCCGATGTCGCCGCCCTGGGCGCCGTAGCGGTCGTAGCCGAGGCGGGCCATCAGCTCGACCCAGGCCCGGGCCGTGCGGCCCATGGCCCACCCCGGCTCCCGGACCGGCGAGGAGAAGCCGAAGCCGGGCAGGGAGGGGGCGACCAGATGGAAGGCGTCGGCCGGGTCGCCGCCGTGGGCCCGCGGATCGGTCAGGGGCCCGACCAGGTCCAGGAACTCCACCACCGACCCGGGGTAGCCGTGGGTGACGACCAGCGGCAGGGCGTCCGGCTCGGGCGAGCGGGCGTGCAGGAAGTGGATGGGCTGGCCGTCGATCACGGTGGTGAACTGGGGCACCTGGTTGAGCCTGGCCTCCTGGGCCCGCCAGTCGAACCCGTCCCGCCAGTAGCCGGCCAGCTCCTTGAGGTAGTCCAGCGGCACCCCGCGGCTCCAGCCCGCTCCCGGCACCTCCCCGGGCCAGCGGGTCCGGCCCAGCCGGTCCTGGAGAGCATCCAGGTCCGCCTGGGGAATGTCCACCCGGAACGGCTGGATCGCCGTGTCGGCCATGTCGCCCGCCTCCTTAGGGGAAGGAACTGGGGGAAGGAACGTCCCTCGATTCTAGCGGAACGGAATATTTTATTCCACTAAGAATGCTCTCAGGAACCGGCGGTGCGGAGGGCCTCGACCCGGTCCAGGAGGCGGGCGGCGATGGCCGCCTTGGAGGACCGGGGGAGCTCCTCGACGTGGTCGGCGTCGACCAGGTAGGCGTCGGCGTCGTCGGCCCCGAAGGCCGAGCGGGCGCCCTCGACGTGGTTGAGGACGACCAGGTCGAGGCGCTTGGCCTCGAGCTTGCCGCGGGCCCCGGCCAGGTGGTCGCCGGTCTCGGCGGCGAAGCCGACCAGGACCTGGCCGGGCCGGCGGCGGCGGCCCAGCTCGGCCAGGGTGTCGGGGGTCGGCTCGAGGACGACCTCGGGGACGCCCTGGTCCTTCTTGAGCTTGCCCTCGGCGACCCGCTTGGGCCGGAAGTCGGCCACCGCGGCGGCCATGATGAGCACGTCCTGGGCGTCGGCCTCGGCCAGGACGGCGTCGTAGAGCTGCTGGGCGGTCTCGACCCGGACGAGGCGGGCCCCGGCCGGCGGGTCGACGGTGGTGGCGGCGGCCACGGCGGTGACCTCGGCCCCGCGGCCGAGCGCCTCGGCCACGATCGCCGCCCCCATCCGGCCCGAGGAGCGGTTGCCGAGGTAGCGGACCGGGTCGAGCGGCTCCCGGGTCCCGCCCAGGCTGACCAGCACCCGGGTGCCGGCCAGGGTCTTGGCCGGGGCGAGGGCGGAGATCACGCCGGCGACCAGGTCGTCGAGCTCGGCCAGGCGGCCGGGGCCGACGTCGCCGGAGGTCAGCGGGCCCGACGCCGGGGGCACGATCCGGACCCCGCGCGCCTCCAGGGTCTGGAGGTTGGCCCGGGTGGCCGGGTGCTCCCACATCTCGGTGTGCATGGCCGGGGCGACCACCACCGGACCGGGGAAGGCCAGGGCGATGTTGGTGAGCAGGTCGTCGGCCAGGCCGGCGGCCAGCCGGGCCAGGGTGTGGGCGGTCGCCGGGGCGACCACCAGGACCTGGCCCCAGCGGGCCAGGGCCACGTGCTCGACCGCCGCCGGGTCGTCCCAGACCGAGGCCGGCACCCGCCGGCCGGTGAGGGCGGCGAAGGTGGCCCTGGTGACCATCCGCTCGGCGTCGGCGGTGAGCAGCGGCTGGACCTCGGCCCCGGCGCGCTGCAGCTCGCGGGCCAGCTCGGCCGCCTTGTAGGCGGCGATCCCCCCCGTCACCCCCAGCAGCACCCGCGCCCCGGCCAGCGGCGACCTTCCCGCACCCCCTGCCGGCTGGGCCACCGTTACTTGATGGACTCGGCGACCTCGGCCGGGCGCTCCCAGTTCAGCTTGTCCTCGACCAGCTCCTGGAGGGCGACCGAGAGGGCCTTGCGGTTGGGGCCGGTGTCGACCATCGGCGGCACGAACTCGCCGATGCCCTCACCGAGCTGGCTGTAGTAGCCGTTGATCTGCCTGGCCCGCCTGGCGGCCAGGATGACCAGGGTGTACTTGGAGTCGACCCGGGCCAGCAGTTCGTCGATCTTGGGTTCGATCATCAGTGCTTCCGCTCCTTGACACGCGTGTGACCGCCGTTGATGGTACGCCGTCTCAGCCGGTCGACGATCTCGACCACCTCGCGGGCGGCCGTTTCCAGATCGTCGTTGACCACGGTGACGTCGAACTCGGGCTCGGCGGCGAGCTCGTCGGAGGCCTTGGCCAGGCGCCCGCGGATCTGCTGGTCGGTCTCGCTGCCCCGGGTGCGCAGCCGCCGCTCCAGCTCCTGGAGGCTCGGCGGGGTGATGAACACCATGAAGGCCCGCGGGTCGGCCGCCTTGACCTGCCGGGCGCCCTGGACGTCGATCTCGACCAGGACGTCGCGGCCCTCGGCCAGGGCGCGGTCGATCGGCTCCCGCGGCGTGCCGTAGCGCTCGCCGAAGATGTCGGCCCACTCGAGGAACCCGCCGGCGGCGACCATGTCGTCGAAGTCGGCCCGCTCCACGAAGTGGTAGTGACGGCCCTCGTCCTCGCGGGCCCGCGGCTGGCGGGTGGTGGCCGAGATGGACAGCTCCAGGTCGGGCAGGGCGGCCAGCAGCCTGGCCACGATGGCCCCCTTGCCGACCCCCGACGGGCCGGCGAGCACGATCAGCCTGCCTCGCCGACCCGACTGCTGGCACCCCCCACCATTGGCCAACGCGGGGTGCTTGCTACTTCTTGCCGCCGAACTCGGCGAGCAGGGCGTCCTTCTGCTTGGAGCCGAGGCCGCGGACCCGGCGGGAGGCGGAGATGTCGAGCTTCTCCATGATCTTGCGGGCGCGCACCTTGCCGACCCCGGGCATGCTCTCGAGCACGCTGGAGACCTTCATCTTGCCCACCGTCTCGTCGGAGTCCTTGGCAAGGACGGTGGCCAGGCTCATGTTGCCGCTCTTGAGCTGTGCCTTGAGCTCAGCCCGCTTGCGGCGGGCTTCGGCAGCCTTCTCCAACGCCTGCTGGCGCTGCTCGGGCGTCAGGGTTGGCAGGGGCATTCGGGCCTCCTCGTGACCTCGTTCTGGATCGAAGACTCGCGGATTCTATGCATACCTTGGCGGCGGCCACAATCTATCGGCGCTGGTCAGAACCCTCCTCTGTTGACAAACCGTCAAATTGACCATGTTTGGGCGCCGCCGCGAGGGCCTGGTCGCGCACCGCCCGGGCGGCCCCGCCCACGTCGTCTGACCTGGTGATCGGCCGCCCGACGACGATCCGGGTGGCCCCGGCGGACATGGCCGCCGCCGGGGTCGCGACCCGCGCCTGGTCGTCTGCGGCCGAGGACGCAAGCAGACGCACCCCCGGGCAGATCAGCTCGACCGAGGGGCCGAGCCGGGCCCGCAGGGCGGCAGCCTCCAGGGGGGAGCAGACGATGGCCGGGCAGCCGCGGCCGACGGCCAGGTCGGCCAGGCGGGGGACGGCCTCGGCGGCCGGGGGCAGGCCGGCGGCGGCCAGGTCGGCCGGGGAGGCGCTGGTCAGGATCGTGACCGCGGCCACCCGGCAGCGGTCGCCGGCCGCCTGGACGGCCGCCTCCAGCATGGCCGGCCCGCCCAGGGCGTGGACGGTGACCAGCTCGGCCCCGGCCCGGGCGGCGGCCCGCATGCCGCCGGCCACCGTGGCCGGGATGTCGTGCAGCTTGAGGTCGAGCATCACCCGGCGGCCGTCGCCGGCGAGGGCCCCGACCGCGGCCGGCCCGGCGGCCCCGAACAGCTCCAGGCCGACCTTGACCATCCCGGCCGCCTCCCCGGCGGCCCGCGACCAGGCGGCCGCCTGCTCCAGGTCGTCGGTGTCCAGGGCCAGCACCAGCGGCGACTCCATCCGCGGAGCCTACCCGGGGCCTGTGACCGGCATCAGCGCTCGGCCTTGAACAGCGCCGGGAGGTCGGCGGGCGCGGCGGCGCCGGCGGCGGCGAGGTAGCGCTCCAGGCTCTCGGCGACCTCGACCACCGCTCGAGGGTTGATGAAGTTGCCGGTGCCGACGGCGACCGCGGCCGCCCCGACGAGCAGGAGCTCGGCCGCGTCGTCGCCGGTGACGACGCCGCCGGTGCCGACGATCGGCACCCCGGGGAGGGCCTGGGCGACCTGCCAGACGCAGCGGACGGCCACCGGCCGGATCGCCGGGCCGGACAGGCCGCCGGTGACCGCGGCCAGCCGGGGGCGGCGCGTCCGGGTGTCGACGGCCATGCCGAGCAGGGTGTTGATCAGGGTGAGCCCGTCCGCCCCGGCCTCCACCACCGCCCTGGCCACGGCGACAATGTCGGTGACGTCGGCGGTGAGCTTGGCCAGCACCGGGACCGAGGTGGCCCGCTTGACGACCCGGACGACCTCGGCGGCGGCCGCCGGGTCGGTGGCGAACACCTCGCCGCGGTGCTCGACGTTGGGGCAGGACAGGTTGACCTCGACCAGGGCCACCCCCGGCTCGCCGTCCAGGCGGGCGGCCAGGCGGCCGAACTCGTCCGGGCTGCGGCCGACCAGGCTGGCCACCACGGTCGCCCCGGCCTCGGCCAGGAACCGGAGGTCGCCGGCGCAGAACGCCTCCACGCCCGGGTTCTGGAGGCCGATGGCGTTGAGCATCCCCGAGGGGGTCTCGGCCGTCCGGGGGGTGGGGCGGCCGCGGCGGGGCTCCAGGCTGACCGACTTGGTGACGATCCCCCCCAGGGCGGCCAGGTCGACCCAGCCGGCCATCTCCCGCCCGAACCCGAAGCACCCGGAGGCGGCCAGCACCGGCGTCTTCAGCCGGACCCCGCACAGGTCGACCGACAGGTCCACCGTCACCGGACGGCTCCCTCCAGGTCGGGGTGGCCGAGCTCGGCCCAGGCGATCGCGGCGCCGTCGAACACGGGCCCCTCCAGGCAGGAACGGGCCATGCGGGTCGCCCCGGGCCCCGCTCCCCCGCCGTCGCCGACGGGCAGGACGCAGGAGAAGCAGATGCCGGTGCCGCAGGCCATCTGCTCCTCGACCGCGACCTGGCAGGGCACGCCGGCGGCGGCGGCCAGGCGGCTGACGGCGGCCAGCATGGGCATGGGGCCGCAGGCGTAGACCCGCTCGGCCCCGGTGCTCGCGAGCAGGCCGGCCAGGGGGTCGGTGACCAGCCCGCGCCGCCCCGCCGACCCGTCGTCGGTGGTCACGGTCAGGCTGTGGCCGAGCCGCTTGGCCTCCATGGCGTCGAGCAGGCGGCCGGCGGTGGCCGCCCCGATCACGAAGTCGACCCGGCAGCGCCGCGCCCGCAGCTCGGTGGCCAGGAAGAACAGCGGGGCGGTGCCGTAGCCGCCGCCGACCAGCAGGCAGCCGGCCGGCCCCTCCGGGGGGTCGAACGGCCGCCCCAGGGGCCCGAGGGCGTCGACCACGTCGTGGGGCCGCAGCCGGGCCAGGGCCCGGGTCCCGGCCCCGACGACGTCGAACACGACCTCGACCGTTCCCATCCCCGTGCCCGGCCGCTCGACCTTGTGGACCGAGAAGGGCCGCCGCAGCGGGAACGAGCGGTCCTCGCCGGCCAGCAGGTGGACGAACTGCCCCGGCCGGGCGTGCTCGGCGATCCTCGGCGCGACCAGGGTGAGGGCCTGGTAGGCCCCGGTCCGGCGCCGCTCCAGGACCTCGCACCGCTCCCGGACCGGGGTCATGGCCGTTCCCCGGGCCCCGGCGGCCGGCCAGGCGCCGGCCCGCCGCCGGCTGAGCCGTCGTGCCAGGCCTGGAGGGGGCGGACGGCCAGCTCGCCGGCCAGGCGGGCCTCGATGCCCTGGACGACGGCGGTGAGGCCGGACAGGGTGGTGATGCAGGGGATGTCGGCGGCCACGGCGGCGATGCGGATGTCGTAGCCGTCCTCGCGGGCCCCGGGGCCGGCGGGCGTGTTGACGACCAGGTCGATCTCTCCGGCGCGGATCTTGTCGACCACGTTGTCGGGCCCCTCGTGGCCCTTGCGGACGACCGCCGCCTCCATGCCGTTGCGGCGCAGGACCCCGGCCGTGCCGGTGGTCGCGACCAGGGTGAAGCCGAGGTCGGCGAGGCGCTTGGCCGGCAGCACGATGGCCCGCTTGTCGGCGTTGCGGACCGACAGGAAGGCCGCCCCCTTGGCCGGCAGGGCCCCGTAGGCGGCCTCCTGGCTCTTGGCGAAGGCGGCCCCGAAGCGGGCGTCGATCCCCAGCACCTCGCCGGTGGAGCGCATCTCCGGGCCGAGCAGCGAGTCGGCCCCGGGGAAGCGGGCGAACGGCAGCACCGCCTCCTTGACCCCGACGTGGGCCGGCTCCGACGCCCGGAGGCCGAGCCCGGCCAGGGTCGAGCCGGTCATCAGCCAGGCCGCCGCCTTGGCCACGGGCAGGCCGGTGACCTTCTCCACGAACGGGACCGACCTGCTCGCCCTCGGGTTGGCCTCGAGCACGTACAGCCGCTGGCCCTTGAAGGCGAACTGGACGTTGAGGATCCCGACGACCCCGAGGGCCCGGCCGAGGCGGGCGGTGGCCTCCTCGACGGCCGCGACCTGGTCGGCCCCGAGGGTGATGGGCGGGAGCACGCAGGCCGAGTCGCCGGAATGGATCCCGGCCTCCTCGATGTGCTCCATCACCCCGCAGACCAGCACCTGCCCGGTCGTGTCGCACAGGGCGTCGACGTCGACCTCGACGGCGTCCTCCAGGAACCGGTCGACCAGCACGGGACGGCTCCCGTTCCCCTGAGCGGCGGTCAGCGCACCCGAGCGGGCCAGAGCGTCGGCGTCGTAGCAGACCTCCATGGAGCGGCCGCCGAGCACGTAGGAGGGGCGGACCAGGACCGGGTAGCCGACCCGGTCGGCCACGGTCAGGGCCTGGTCGACGCTGGCCGCCTGCCCCCAGGGCGGGGCGTCGAGGCCGCAGCGCTCCAGGACGGCGCCGAACCGGCCCCGGTCCTCGGCCAGGTCGATGGCCTCCGGCGGAGTCCCGAGCAGCGGCACCCCGGCCGCGGCCAGCCCGTGGGCCAGCTGCAGCGGGGTCTGGCCGCCCATGGTCGCGATCACCCCGACGAGCTCGCCCCCGGCCGCCTCGGCGCGGCACACCTCGAGGACGTCCTCGCAGGTCAGCGGCTCGACATAGAGCCGGTCGGCGATGTCGTAGTCGGTCGAGACGGTCTCGGGGTTGCAGTTGACCATCACCGTCTCGTAGCCGGCCTCGCGCAGCGCCTGGACGGCGTGGACGCAGGCCGTGTCGAACTCGACCCCCTGGCCGATCCGGTTGGGCCCCGACCCGAGCACCACCACCCGGCGGCGGCCGGTGGCCGGGACCTCGGTCTCCTCCTCGTAGGTCGAGTAGTGGTAGGGGGTGGAGGCCTCGAACTCGCCGGCGCAGGTGTCGACCGAGCGGTACACGGGCTCGACCCCCAGCGCCCGGCGCCGGGTCCGGACCTCGCCCTCGGTGGCCCTGACGGCGGCGGCCAGCTGGGGGTCGGAGAAGCCGTGGCGCTTGGCCCGCCAGAGCAGGCCCCGGCCGAGGTCGTCGATGGAGGCGGCGGCGGCGACCTCGGCCCCGACCTCGACGATCCGGGCGATGCCGTCCACGAACCAGGGATCAACGTCGGAGGCGGCGGCCACCTCCTCGACGCCGCGGCCCAGCCGCAGGGCCCGCTCGACCGCCTCCAGCCGGTCGGCGCGGGGCAGGCCGCAGGCGGCCAGCAGGGCTTCGGGGGCGGCCTGGGGGCTGCCCGGCGCCGGGTCGCCGGCCGGGTCGCCGAGGCCGTCGCGGCCCGTCTCCAGCGACCGGCAGGCCTTCTGGAGGGCCTCGGGGAAGGTGCGGCCGATGGCCATGACCTCCCCCACCGACTTCATGCGGGTGGTCAGCTCCGGGTCGGCGCCGGGGAACTTCTCGAAGTTGAACCGGGGGACCTTGACGACCACGTAGTCGAGGGTGGGCTCGAAGGCGGCGGCGGTCTTGCCGGTGACCTCGTTGCGGATCTCGTCGAGGGTGAAGCCGACGGCCAGCTGGGCGGCCACCTTGGCGATCGGGAACCCGGTGGCCTTGGAGGCCAGGGCCGAGGAGCGCGACACCCGCGGGTTCATCTCGATCACGACCCGCCGGCCGGTCCGCGGGTCGACGGCGAACTGGACGTTTGCCCCGCCGGTCTCGACCCCGACGGCCCGCAGCACGGTCAGGGCGTCGTCGCGCATCTCCTGGTACTCGCGGTCCGACAGGGTCATCTGGGGGGCGACGGTGACCGAGTCGCCGGTGTGGACGCCCATCGGGTCGACGTTCTCGATCGAGCAGACGACCACGGCGTTGTCGGCCCGGTCGCGCATCACCTCGAGCTCGAACTCCTTCCAGCCGAGCACCGACTCCTCGATCAGCACCCGGCCGACCGGGCTGGCGGTCAGGCCCTCGGCCAGCAGCCGCTCCAGCTCGCCGGCGGTCCGGGCGATGCCGCCGCCCCACCCGCCGAGGGTGAACGAGGGCCGGATGACCACCGGCAGCCCCAGGTCCTGGACGGCGGCCAGGCCGTCGGCGACCGACCCGACCTCGACCCCGCGGGGCAGGTCGAGCCCGGCGGCCCGGCAGGTCTCGGTGAACTCGACCCGGGACTCGGCCCGGCGGACGGCGTCAACGGTGGCCCCGATCAGCTCGACCCCGAGCCGCTCCAGGGTGCCGTTCTCGTGCAGGGCCACGGCCAGGTTGAGGGCCGTCTGCCCGCCCAGGGTGGGCAGCAGGGCGTCGGGCCGCTCGGCCTCGAGCACGGCCGCCACCGGGCCGGGGGTGAGCGGCTCCAGGTAGGTGGCGTCGGCCACCTCGGGGTCGGTCATGATCGTGGCCGGGTTGGAGTTGACCAGCACCACCCGCAGCCCCAGCCCGCGCAGGGCCCGGCAGGCCTGGGTGCCGGAGTAGTCGAACTCGGCCGCCTGCCCGATGACGATCGGCCCCGACCCCACGACCAGGATGCAGCCCAGGTCCTCCCGGAGGGGCACTAGGCGTCACCCCGCAGGACCTCGGGCGGGATGCCGCTGGTGCTCGGGGGCGCGCCCTCCGCCGCCTGGTCGTAGGCGCTCTGGCCGGCGTCCCAGCCGTCGTACAGGCCGCGGGCCATGGCCTCGGCCCACAGGGACCGGACCTGGGCCGGGCTGAGCAGGCGCAGGCGGATGGCCAGGCGGCTGGCCCCCTCGACGCTGGCCACCAGGGTGCGCAGCTTGGCCTCGTCCTGGGCGGTGGTGCGCCGGCCGGTGGGCGAGACGCCGGCCTCGGCCTCGCCGCGCAGGCCGGCCTTGAGGGTGAAGACCCGCTCGAACTCGGCCCGGAGGGCGTCGGCGACCTCCCCCGCCGGGGGCAGGGCGCCCTGGTCGACCCCGCCAAGGGCCCGGAAGGTCCGCTGCTCAGCCATGTCGGGCTCCCTCCATCAGGTCGGCGAACCGCTCGAACAGGGGGTGGGCGTCGTGGGGACCGGGGGCGGCCTCGGGGTGGTACTGGACCGAGAAGGCGGGCACGTCCAGGCACTCCAGGCCCTCGACGACGCCGTCGTTGGCGTTGGCATGGGTGACCCGCACCCCGGCCGGCAAACTGTCGCCGTCGACCGCGAAGCCGTGGTTGTGGCTGGTGACCGCGACCCGCCCGGTGGCCAGCTCGACCACCGGCTGGTTGACGCCGCGGTGGCCGAACTTGAGCCGCACCGTGCGGCCGCCGACGGCCTGGCCGAGCAGCTGGTGGCCGAGGCAGATGCCGAACACCGGCACCTTGCCGAGCAGCTCCCGGGTCGCCCGGACGCCGTGGCCGACGGTGGCCGGGTCGCCGGGGCCGTTGGACAGCATCACCCCGTCGGGCCGCCAGGCCAGCGCCTCGGCGGCCGGGGTGGACGCCGGCACGGCCAGGACCCGGGCCCCGAGCCGGCGCAGCCGCCGGGCGATGTTGGCCTTGGCCCCGAAGTCGTAGAGCACCACCCGCAGGCGCTCGTCGCCGTCGGCGGGCAGCTCGACCGGCTCGGGACGGGTGACCCGGTCGACCATGGCCAGGCCGTTGGGGTCGGGGGCGGCCAGGGCCAGCTGGCGCAGGGCTCCCGGGTCGAGGACCTCGGTCGACAGGGCGCCGCGCATGGCCCCGCGCTGGCGCAGGCGCCGGACCAGCCGGCGGGTGTCGAGACCCTCGACCCCGGGCACGCCGGCCGCCTCCAGCTCCTCGGCCAGGCTGCGCTCGGCCCGCCAGCTCGAGGGCCGCCGGGCCGCCTGCCGGACCAGGAACGCGGCCACCTGGACCCGCTCGGACTCGGCGTCGGCCGGGGCGGTGCCGTAGTTGCCGACCTCGGGCGCGGCCATGCAGACCAGCTGCCCGGCGTAGGAGGGGTCGGTCAGGACCTCCTGGTAGCCGCCCATGGCGGTGTTGAACACGACCTCCCCGGCCACCGTGCCCGGCTGGGCGGTGAACGCCTCGCCCCGGAAGGCGGTCCCGTCCTCCAGCACCAGCAGCGCCTCGCGGGGGCTCATCGGGGCACCAGCGGCCGCAGCCGCGCCGCCCAGGCGGGGGCGGTGTCCTCGTCGAGGGCGAACCCGGAGCGGAGGGTGGCCGGCCCGAGCCGCCAGTCGACGACCAGCACCTTGTCGGCGTAGACCTCCTTGCCGGCGTGGTGGGAGGTGATCTCGACCCCGCGCAGGTCGGCCGGGGGGATGCACCAACGGTCGTCGACCCGCAGGCCGCCCTCGTCGAGGGCGAGGCCGACCAGGCGGCGGCCGAGCAGGCCGTGGCCGTTGAAGCGGCGGACGCTGGAGGGGGCGTAGGTGGTGCCCAGGTAGCGGGCCTGCTCGGCCAGCAGGGGCGTCCCCGCCGGCGGGCAGGCGGCCGGTGGGGGCACGCCGGCCTCCTGGCGGGCCACCGTCCGCCGCACCGCGAACAGGACCAGCCCACCGGCCAGCCCGGCCACGATCGCGACGGCCAGTCCGCCGTAGAACCAGCTCACCTGAGGGCCCGCCCGTCGCGGACGGTGAAGGCGCCGCGCAGGATCGTGTGGACGACCCGGCCGCGGAGCTCGCGGCCGTGGAAGGGGGTGTTGCGGGCCCGGCTGGCCAGCCTGGCCCGGTCGACCGTCCAGGCGGCGGCCGGGTCGAGCACGGCCAGGTTGGCCGGCGCCCCGGGCGCCACCGGGCCGCCGTGGCCGCCGACGCGCCGGCAGCGGGCCGGCCCGGCGGTGAGGCGCTCGACCGCGGTCGCCAGGTCCAGGTAGCCCGGCTCGACCAGCTCGGTCAGGGTCACGGCCAGGGCCGTCTCCAGCCCGAGCATGCCCGGCGGGGCGCTGCCCCACTCGACCTCCTTGTCCTCACGGGCGTGGGGGGCGTGGTCGGTGGCGACGGCGTCGATGGTGCCGTCGGCCAGCCCCAGGCGGACGGCCTCGACGTCGGCCTTCTCGCGCAGGGGCGGGTTGACCTTGAACACCGGGTCGTAGGAGCGGGCGGCCTCGTCGGTCAGGGTGAAGTGGTGGGGGGCGGCCTCGGCCGTGACCCGGACCCCGCGGGCCTTGGCCGCCCTGACCAGCTCGACCGCGCCCCCGGTGGAGACGTGGCACAGGTGCAGGCGCCCACCGGTCAGCTCGGCCAGGAGCAGGTCGCGGGCGACCACCATGTCCTCGGCGGCGGCCGGCCAGCCGGCCAGTCCGAGCATGGCCGACACCTCGCCCTCGTGCATCTGGGCGCCGTCGGTCAGCGACGCGTCCTGGGCGTGGTCGGCGACGACGGCGTCGAAGGCCCGGGTGTACTCCAGGGCCAGGCGCAGCAGCCGGGCCTCGCGGATGGGCAGGCCGTCGTCGGAGAAGCAGTCGACCCGGGCCGCCGAGCGGGCCATGGCCCCGAGCTCGGCCAGCTCGGCGCCGCGCTGGCCGACGGTGACGGCCCCGACCGGGAACAGGTCGGCCAGGCCGACCTCGCGGCCCCGGGCCGCGACCATCTCGACCACCCCGGCGTTGTCGGCCACCGGGTCGGTGTTGGGCATCGGGCAGACGGCCGTGTAGCCGCCGAGGGCGGCCGCCCGCGACCCGGTCTCGATGGTCTCGGCGTCCTCGCGGCCCGGCTCGCGCAGGTGCGCGTGCAGGTCGACCAGGCCGGGGCAGACGACCAGCCCGTCGCAGTCGACGACCTCGGCCCCGGCCGTGTCCAGGCCGGTCCCGACCCCGGCGACCCGGCCGTCGTCGACCAGCACGTCGGCGGTCCCGTCGTGGCGGGTCGCCGGGTCGACCAGCCGCCCCCCCTTGAGGAGCAGCTTCATGTGGCCACCTCCGGTCCTCCGAGCAGGAGATAGAGCAGGGCCATGCGGACGCTGATGCCGTTGGCCACCTGGTCGGCGATCACCGACCGCTCGATGGAGTCGGCCACCTCGGCGGCGATCTCGACCCCGCGGTTCATCGGCCCCGGGTGCATGACGATGGCGTGGTCGGCCATGGCGTCCAGCCGGCGCCCGTCCAGCCCGTACAGCCGCGCGTACTCGCGCAGGGAGGGGAAGAACCCGGCCCGCTGCCGCTCCAGCTGGACCCGGAGCATCATCACCACGTCCTGCTTGGGCAGGACGGCGTCCAGGTCGTAGGAGACGGCCACCCCCCAGGTCTCGACCCGGGCCGGGAGCAGGGTCGGCGGGGCGACCAGGGTGACCTCGGCGCCCATGGTGGTGAGGGCGAGCACGTTGGAGCGGGCCACCCGGGAGTGGAGCACGTCGCCGACGATGGCCACCTTGAGCCCGTCGAAGCTGGGGAACCGCTGGCGCATGGTGTAGAGGTCGAGCAGGGCCTGGGTGGGGTGCTCGTGGGTGCCGTCGCCGGCGTTGACGACCACCGCCTCGACCCACTCGGCCAGCCGCCAGGGCGCCCCCGAGGCGCCGTGGCGCATCACGATGGCGTCCACCCCCATCGCCTCCAGGGTGATGGCCGTGTCCTTGAGGCTCTCCCCCTTGGAGACGCTGGAGCCCTTGGCCGAGAAGTTGATGACGTCGGCCGAGAGGCGCTTGGCGGCCAGCTCGAAGGAGATCCGGGTCCGGGTCGAGTCCTCGAAGAACAGGTTGCAGACGGTGCGGCCGCGCAGGGTCGGGACCTTCTTGATGGCCCGGTCGGTGACCTTGGCCAGGTGGGCGGCCGTGTCCAGGACCCGGGTGATGTCGCCGGCGCTGAGGTCGGCCGCCGACAGCAGGTGCTTGTTCAGGACGCCACCGCCTTCCTCGGCGTGTCCTCGATGACCACGCCGTCCTCGCCGTCGGTCTCGGCCAGCAGCACCCGGACCGCCTGGTCGGGGGCGGTGGGCAGGTTCTTGCCGACGTAGTCGGCCCGCAGGGGCAGCTCGCGGTGGCCGCGGTCGACCAGCACCGCCAGCTGGATGGCCCGCGGCCGCCCGAAGTCGGTGAGGGCGTCCAGGGCGGCCCGTACCGTCCGCCCGGTGTAGAGCACGTCGTCGACCAGGACCACCACCTTGCCGGCCAGGTCGAACGGCAGCTCGGTGTCGTGGGTGGCCTGGGGCGGCCGCATGCCGATGTCGTCGCGGTACATGGCCACGTCCAGGGCGCCGGCCGGGACCTGGTGGCCCTCGATCTCGGCCAGCTTGGCCGCCAGCCGCCCGGCCAGCGGCACCCCGCGGGTGTGGATGCCGACCACCACCAGCCCGTCGGTGCCCTTGTTCCGCTCCACGATCTCGTGGGCGATCCGGACCAGCGCCCGGTGCACGTCGGCGGCGTCCAGCACCATCGCCGGCCCGGACATCAGAAACGCCTCCAACCCGTCGGGGATGGAGGCGTGGCGCAGCGCAGCATGCTCGGTGGCTCCCTTCCCGGCCTCACGGGACCGGCCCTTAAAGGTCGCTCGTCGCCGGGCATGGTAGCCGCCCGGCCCGGCCCGCTCAAGTGTGCCTGGTCGGCTCAGGCGAACGGGTTCTCGATCGCCACCCCAGCGACTGGCCGTTGATGCTGGAGGTCCTCGGTCAGCAGCCCTCCTGGCGGTCGTTCGCTGCACCGGCGCAGCGAGCTTCCGGGCGTTCGGCCACGAGCTACGACTCCTCGTCGAGCTGGCTCAGGCCCGCAGGTAGGTGAGGACGGCCAGGACCCGGCGGTGGTCGGTGGGGGCGGCGGGGAGGCCGAGCTTGGCGAAGATGCTGGAGATGTGCTTCTCGACGGCGCCCTCGGTGATGACCAGGCGCTCGGCGATGGCGGCGTTGCTGCGGCCCTCGGCCATCAGGGTGAGGACGTCGAGCTCGCGGGGGCTGAGGGAGGCCAGGGGATCGGCCTTGCGGCGGCGGCCGAGGAGCTGGGCGACCACCTCGGGGTCGATGGCGGCGCCGCCGTCGCCGACCCGGCGGACGGCGGCCAGGAACTCGCCGACGTCGGCGACCCGGTCCTTGAGCAGGTAGCCGACGCCCTGGGCGCCGCCGGCGAGCAGGTCGGAGGCGTAGCGCTCCTCCACGTACTGGGACAGGACCAGGATGGCGGTGGCGGGGACGCGCTCGCGGACCTCCAGGGCGGCCCGCAGGCCCTCGTCGGTGTGGGTCGGGGGCATGCGCACGTCGACCACGGCCAGGTCGGGCCGGTAGGCGTCGACGGCCGCGACCAGGCCGGGGCCGTCGCCCACCTGGGCGACGACCTCGACCCCGCCGTCGGCCAGCAGCCGGGCCAGCCCCTCGCGGAGCAGCACCGAGTCCTCGGCGATCACGACCCGCACGGCAGCTCCGCCCTGATCACCGTCGGGCCTCCGGCCGGGCTGGTGACGGTCAGGCGGCCGTCGACGGCGGCCACCCGGTCGACCAGGCCGCGCAGGCCGGTGCCCCTGGCCGGGTCGGCCCCGCCGGCGCCGTCGTCGATGACCTCGACCACCAGCAGGTCGCGGTGGCGGGTGATGCGCACGCCGATCTCGGTCGCCCCGGCGTGCTTGGCCGCGTTGGCGAGGGCCTCGGCGACCACGAAGTAGGCGGCCGACTCGACCGGCCCGGGAAGCCGCCCGGTGGCGACCTCGACCCCGACGGGGACGGGCGAGCGGGCGGCCAGGGCGGAGATGGCCGCGTCCAGGCCCCGGTCGGCGAGCACGGCCGGGTGGATGCCCCGGGCCAGGTCGCGCAGCTCGGCCAGGGCCCGCTTGGCCTCCTCGTGGGCCTCGCCGACCAGGGCGGCCCCGGCCGCCGGGTCGCTCTCCAGCTTGGCCCTGGCCATGCCGAGGTCCATGGCCAGGGCGACCAGCCGCTGCTGGGCGCCGTCGTGGAGGTCGCGCTCGATGCGGCGGCGCTCGGCCTCGGCCGTGTCGACGGCCCGGTCGCGGCTGGCCTGGAGGGCGTCGACCCGGGCCTGGAGCTGGTGCTGGCTGGGCCCGAGCAGGGCCAGGGCGACGGCCCCGTGGGCGGCCGCCATCCCCTTGACCGCCCAGGCCGCGGCCACGCACAGCCCGGCCCCGACGACCGTGGCCAGGAGGGCCTCGGGCAGGGTGTCGATCACCAGGAGCCCCCGGTCGCCCTCGGCGATCAGGGCAGCCCCGCCGTCGGCCGGGATCCAGTACCACAGCGGCGCCGTGAGCAGGCCGAGGGCGGCGGTCCAGAGGGTGAGGGTGACCACGAACCAGAGCAGCCCGAGGGGGAACAGCACCACCAGGTAGGCCAGGTCCTTCCAGGTCGCCGGGTCGGACGCAACCACCCGGGCCCGCCGCCACGGCGACCCCGACGGGGCCGGCCGGTACGGGTCGGGGATCTCGACGCCCAGCATGGCCCGTACCCAGCGCCGCTCCAGCCAGGCTCCGCCCCGCCAGGCGAGCACGGTCAGGGCCAGGACGAACACCCCGACCCAGATGATCAGGGTGCCGACGCCCAACGTCAGGCCGACGGCCAGGACGACGTGCCAGGTCAGGCCCACCCACATGCTGAGCAGCAGGTAGATCGTGCCCGTCAGGGTCCGGATCTCTCCCAGCGGGGCCAGCGCCCGCCGCACGGCGCCGTCGCCCGGCCCGCCCGTCGCCACCTGCTCGACCGTCATCGCAGTGCTCCTTGCCGTCGTCTCGATCTTGCCACCTCAGCCTGGCCCACGGGACCTCCCCCGCCCATCCGGCGGCCCGGCCAGCCGAGGTGGGGACAACCCGAAGGTGCCGGCCGGCGGGGAGGCGGGGAGGTGGCCGGGGGAGGCGGCGGAGGCGGAGCCTGTGGACAGCGTCCGGCACCCACGTTCCCGTTGGGCTACGCTCCCCCACCGGGGACCTGGCTCCGGGGCCAGGGGGTGGACCATGGCTAGGTGAACCAGGCCGTGGTGGACTATGGCCGGGAGTGAACTATGTGCACAGCCGTCCGCATCGTCGTCGCCGCCGCCGAACGGGAGCGGCGTCTGGAGCTGCGCCGGGCCGCGGTGACGGCGGAGTGGGAGGTGGTGGGCGAGGCCGCCGACGCCAACGGGGCCTATGTCGAGGCGGTCGAGCGCCGGGCCCGCTTCCTGGTCCTGGACGCCAGCGCGGCCGGGACCCGGCCCGAGGCCCTGGTCAGGCGCCTCCGGTCGACCAGCCCCAACGCGTTCGTGGTCGGGGTCGGCGAGGTTCCCGGGGTCGACGCCGCCGTCGCCGCCGGCGCCCTGGACGGCCTGCGTGACGCCATGCGCGACCTGCTGCACGCCAGCGGCGACCACCAGCACGCCTGACGGGGGCCGGCGCTACCAGAGGCCGAGCTGGCGGGAACGGTAGGGGGCGGCCAGGTGGCGGCCCTCGGGGCGGGCGTGCCGGCCCTGGTAGGCGAAGGCGAGCAGCACCAGCACGCCGAGGGTGAAGGAGCTCAGGCCGACCCCGATCAGGGGCAGGGCCCGGTTGGGGCCGGTGGAGGCCAGCGGGCAGGCGCGGGCCAGGGAATGCTCGACCCAGGCCAGCGGGTCGCCCTGGCCGGGGCGGCGGACGACCGCCCGGACCGAGCGCATGCCGCTCAGCGACACCTTGGCCCGCCACTCGAAGGTGCCCGAGGCGCTGGTGGTCACCTGGCCCCGGGTGAGGGTGCGGTCGGAGGCCGGGTCGACCAGGGCCACGTCCAGGCGGGCGTCCTCCGGCATCCCGGTGCCCTCGGTGGTGGCGCCGCCGCAGGTCAGGTCGTGGAGGCCCACGTAGGTGACCGCGCCGGCCGGCCCGGCGACCGTGAGCAGGGCGAACGCGGTCAGGCCGATCGTGGCCACCCGCCGCCACCGCATCAGAACCCGCTCCTCCTCCGGCCTCGGCGTCCCGTCGCCGTACGCCAGACGCGCGCGGCTCCATCGGGAAGCCTGCGCTCTCTCGACGATACGGAAACCTCCGCAAGCCCACGCATCGGCAAGACTACGCAATCCTGCGGATTGATCGGCCGGATCGACCGGCTCACTCGGTCTGGAGGTCGACCCCGTCGACCAGCAGGCGGCCGTCGCCGGGGAGGTCGCCGGCGACCACCTCAAGGGCCAGGCTCGAGCCGGGGGCGGCGGTGTGGTGCTCGACCGCCAGCTGCTGCCACTGGCCGGGCGCCAGGCGGTAGCCGGCCTCGTCGGCGCTGACCTCGCGGCCGCCGGCCAGCTCGCGCAGGGCAAGGACGACCTGGCCGCCGGCGGGGGCCTGGACCCAGAAGATCGCCTCGTAGGTGGTGTCGGCCCGCGCGGTGGCGGCGTCCCGGCGGACCATGCCGACCTGGCCGCCCCCCGGGGGGTCCGGGGTGACGGCGACCGCCCAGCGGCCCGACGTCCCGCCCTCGACCCGCTCCACCTCGGCCCCGCCGAGCGGCGCCCAGCCGGCCAGGTCGCGCTCGAAGTCGCCGTCGGCGAGCAGGTTCCCCGGGGTCGGCCGCAGCGGGCGGGTCGTGGTCGTGGCGGCCGTGGTCGTGGTCGCCGCGGCGGTGGTCGAGGTGGCGGCCGCCGGGGCCCGGGTGGTGGGCGGCCCGGCGGCCGGGTCGGCGCCGCCGCCGGTGTCGCGGGTCACCAGGGCGATCGCGGCCGTGACCGCGGCCAGGCCGAGCATCGAGGCCAGGAACAGCTGCTGCAGCGGCGACAGGCCGAACCGTCTGGAAGGTTCGGCCAGGTGCCGGGGCGCGCCACCATCATTCATGGGCGAATACTGGCTGGCAGGCCCCGAACCGGCAACAACCGGCCACCCGAACCGCGAACCGGTCAGGCGCCGCCGCGGACCTCGTCGGCGATGTGGGCCAGGACCCCGTTCACGAAGCGGCCCGAGTCGGCCGTCGACAGCAGCTTGGCCAGCTCGATCGCCTCGTCGAGGACGACCGCGGTCGGGACCTCGGGCCGGGCCGTCAGCTCGAAGGCGGCCAGGCGGAGCAGGTTGCGGTCGACCAGCGGCATCCGCTCGATCGTCCAGTGCTCGGCGGCGTCGCCGATGCGGGCGTCCAGCTCGGGCAGGGACGCGGCCACTCCGTCGACCAGCTCGACGGTGTAGGCGTCCAGGGCGCCGGCCTCGCGGTCCTCGCGGTGGCGGGCCAGCACCTCGTCAACGGGGCGGTCCAGCAGGTCGGCCTCGAACAGGATGTCGAGGGCCCGCCGCCGGGCGGCCGAGCGGGTGCCGGGCGCGGCCCGGGGGGGTTCGGGGGGGCCGCGCCGGCCTCCCCGATGAGCCAGGGGGTCGCTCACTGCACCCGGGTCAGGTACGCCCCGGAGCGGGTGTCGACCTTGATGCGGTCGCCGGTGTCCACGAACAGCGGCACCTGGACCACGGCCCCGGTCTCGACGGTGGCCGGCTTGGTCGCCCCCGAGACCCGGTCGCCCTTGATGCCCGGCTCGGTCTCGGTCACCTCGACCTCGACCGCGGCCGGGAGCTCGACCCCGATGGCCGTGCCCTCGTAGAAGGTCACGTACGGGGTGGCGCCGTCGGTCAGCCAGCTGGCCGTCCCGCCGACCGCGTCGGCGTCGACCACGGCCTGGTCGTAGGTCTGGGTGTCCATGAAGACGAAGCCGGTCTCGTCGCGGTACAGGTACTGCATCTCGCGCTTCTCGAGGATGGCCACCTGGACCGGCTCGTCGGCCCGGAAGGTCTTGTCGAGGGTGCGCCCGGTGCGGACGTTCTTGAGCTTGGTGCGCACGAACGCGCCGCCCTTGCCCGGCTTGACGTGCTGGAACTCGACGACGTTCATGAGGTTGCCGTCGAGGTTGAGCGTCATGCCGTTCTTGAGATCATTCGTGGTCGCCATGGCGTCACCCTACCAGGTGCGTGTCGACCACCTCGGCCAGGACCGACAGCGGCACCCCGCCGGTGCCCAGCACCAGGTCGTGGAAGGCGGGAAGGCCGAAGCGGTCCCCCAGGCGGGTCTGGGCCCGTTCCCGGAGCCGGACCAGCTCCATGCGGCCGACGATGTAGGCCAGGGCCTGGCCGGGCCAGGCGACGTAGCGGTCGACCTCGTTCTCGACGTTGGTCCGGGTCAGGGCGGAGTTGGCCAGCATGTACCCGATGGCCTGGTCGCGGCTCCAGCCGCGCTGGTGCAGACCGGTGTCGACGACCAGCCGGCAGGCCCGCCAGGAGTCGAACGACAGCATGCCGAAGCGCTCCAGGTCGCCCGAGTAGAGGCCGAGCTCGTCGGCCAGGCGCTCGGTGTACAGGGCCCAGCCCTCGCTGAAGGCGGTGACGTAGCCGAAGCGCCGGAACCGGGGCAGCTCCTCCAGCTCCTGGGCGAGGGCGAACTGGAGGTGGTGGCCGGGGACGCTCTCGTGGAAGGCCAGGGCCTCGTACTCGTACCGGGTCCGGGTCCCGGGCGCTGAGGTGTTGAGCCAGTGGACGGCCGGGCGGCTGCCGTCGGCGGCCGGCGGCTGGTAGTAGCCGAGGACGGCGTCCTCGGCCTCGTACGGGCTCATCTCGTCGACCCGGCAGGGGGCGGACGGGGCCCGGCCGACGATCGCGGGCAGGGCCGCGACCGCCCGCTCCAGGGCGTCGCGGCCCGACTGGAGGATCTCGTCGGCGCTGGTGAAGCGCAGGGCCGGGTCGTGGCGCAGCCGGTCCAGGACCTGGTCCATGTCGCCGCTGCCGAGCACCCGCTCCCCCAGCGCCCGGTACTCCTCGGCCAGCCCGGCGACCAGGTCGAGGCCGAGCCGGTGGAGCTCGTCGGGGTCGCGGTCGGTGGTGGTGTGGTGGGCCACCGCGGCCCGGTAGACGGCCTCGCCGCCGGGGACGTGGACGAGCCCGCAGCGGTCGTCGGGGCGGGCGCGCTCGGCGACCTGGGTGGCCAGCAGGTCGCGGTAGCGGGCCATGGCCGGCCGGACCGACCCGGCGACCACCTCGGCCAGCCGGTCGCGGAAGCGGGCCGCGTCCATCCCCTCCGGGGGCGGCGGGGTGAGCAGGGGGTCGCCGGCGATGGGGCCGGCCAGGTAGCCGTCGAGCTGGCGGACGGCGGCCCGGACGCCGAGGGCGGGCGGGGTCCGGCCGGCGGCCAGCCCGGCCCGCAGCCGGTCGCCGGCCTGGTCGAGGCAGCCGGCCAGCCGGGCGCAGCGCTCCAGGTAGGCGGCGGCCTGCTCGGGCGTGGCCAGGGTGACCTTGGGGACGAGGCCGAGCACGGCCGTCTGGATGCCGCCGGCGGCGGCCGACACGGTCAGCTCGGGCCAGCGGGCGGCCAGCTCGTCCCGGCGGTCGGCGATCCCGCGGCCGAGCATGGCCAGGGTGATCCGGTCCTGGAGGCCGAGCCCGGCGGGGTCGAGGGCGGCCAGGCGGCGCTCCAGGCCGGCCAGGCGCCCGTCGGTCTCGGCGTCGCCGTCCTCGGACAGGTCGGGGACCTCGGCGTCCCAGCCGGGCACCCCGAACATGGTGGCGTCGAACGGCGAGGCGTCCATGAGCACCCGGAAGTACTCGTCGGCCAGGTCGGCAAGGGCCTCCGATGTCACAGCTCCAGCAGCTCCTTGGGGACGGTGGTGAGCAGCTCGTGGCCGCCGGGGCGGGCCACCACCAGGTCCTCGATCCGGACCCCGCCGAAGCCGGGAAGGTACACCCCGGGCTCGACGGTGACCGGGGTGTCGGCGGCCACCCGGTCCCGGGAGCCGGCCCGCAGCCGCGGCGCCTCGTGGATCTCCAGGCCGATGCCGTGGCCGGTCGGGTGCGGGAACGAGTCTCCCAGCCCGGCCTCGGCGATCGGCTGGCGGCAGGCCCGGTCGACCTCGCCGGCCGGCACCCCCGCCTCCAGGCACGCCAGCCCGGCCGCCTGGGCGGCGCGGACCAGCTCGTACAGGTCACGCTGGCGCTGGGAGGCCTTGCCGAGCACGACCGTGCGGGTCATGTCGGCGCAGTAGCCGTCGACCCGGGCTCCGAAGTCGACCTTGACCAGGTCGCCAGCCCGCAGCGGCCGGCCGCCGGGGTGGTGGTGGGGCTCGGCCGCCTGCTCCCCGAAGGCGACGATGGTCTCGAAGGCCAGCCCGTCGGCGCCGAGGCGGCGCATGGCCAGCTCCAGGTCGACGGCCACCTGCCGCTCGGTCATGCCCTCGCGCAGGGCCGGCAGCAGTCCCTCGAGGGCCTCGCCGCCGAGCCGGGCCGCCTCGCGCATGGCGGCCAGCTCGCGCTCGTCCTTGACCTCGCGCAGCTCCTCGACCAGGGGCGGGGCGGGCACGACGGCCTGGCCGGGCAGGGCCGAGCGCAGCCGCTGGCCCTCGCCCCAGGTCAGCCCGCCCGGCTCGAACCCGAGGCCGTTGCCGGCGGTGCGCACCACCCCGGCGACGGCCCCGATCAGGTCGCCGGGGGCGGGCACGACCTCGGCCCCGGGGACCTCGGCGGCGGCCTGGTGGCGGTAGCGGCCGTCGGTGAAGAACAGGGTGCGGTCGTGCAGCAGCAGCAGCGCCCCGTAGCTGCCGGTGAACCCGGTCAGGTAGCGGACGTTGACCGGCTTGGTGACCAGCAGGGCCGACAGGTCGGCATGGGCCAGCAGGCCGCGCAGGGCCTGCCGCCTGGCTTCGCTGTAGGCATGGCCGTCGTTGGGCACGCGAGCGTTCCTTTCCCCCGGTCCATCTTGCCAACCCGGCTCAGGCGCGGCGAGCCAGCAGGTCGGCGGCGGCGCGCAGGCCCAGGTCGTAGCTGGCCGGGCCCATGCCGGCGATCACCGCGGCCGCGACCGGGGCCACGGCCAGGTGGTGGCGCCAGCGCTCGCGGGCGTGGACGTTCGACAGGTGGACCTCCACGACCGGGAGGCCGGCGGCCTCGACGGCGTCGCGGACCGCGTACGAGGTGTGGGCGAGCGCCCCCGGGTTGCAGACGGCGGCGGCCACCCCGCGACCGGCCGCGGCCAGCAGCGCCTCGACCAGATCGCCCTCGTGGTCGGACTGGAGGCCCTCAACGGACAGGCCGAGCTCGCCGGCCAGCTTGGAAAGCCGCTCCATGATCTGGTCCAGGTCCAGGGTGCCGTAGTGCCCGGGGTCGCGCCGCCCCAGCGAGGACAGATTGGGCCCGTGCAGCACCAGCACCAGCGGCCCCTGCCCCGTCCTCGGATAGGCCTTCATCGCGGCACCTCGGCCAGGGAACGGATGGCCTCGACCA
>DASUPQ010000795.1 GCA_036280995.1 Actinomycetota bacterium
TGGACAGCTCCGCCGGCCGGCGGCCGAGCCAGGAGGCCAGGCCGAGGGAGGCGACCAGGTGTTCCAGCCAGGCCGGGTCCGGCCTGCGCCCCGCCAGCGCCAGGGGCAGCCGGATGTTTTCGGCGACGGTGAGGGTGGGCAGCAGGTTGTAGGCCTGGAACACCACGCCGATGCGGTCGCGGCGCAACACCGTCAGCGCCCGCTGACCGGCGCCGCTGAGGTCGTGGCCCTGCAGATGGATCTGGCCCCGTGTCGGCCGGTCGAGCCCGCCGAGCAGGTGCAGCAGGGTCGACTTGCCCGAGCCCGACGGACCCATGATGGCCGTGAACGTCCCGGCCCCGAACCCGACCGAGACGCCGTCGAGTGCGGTCACGGCGCCACCCCCCTGCCGATAGATCTTGGTGACCTCGACGGCACGGGCCGCGGCGGTGTCGGTGGAGGCTTCGGCAGCGGCTTGCATCGCGGCTCCTCGTGTGCCGTCCCGGGGTGGGCTGCTTGGTGTCGCAGCCAGTGTTGGCAGCGCCAGATCACGCCACATCCGTCAGCGACCCGGAAAGTTCCCGGAGGCTGTCCCGGAGGCCACTCCGGGACCAGGCCGGATCAAGCGGGACCAGTGGGATCAGGGCGAGGTCCGGGTGATGTCCAACGGCGCAGTTCGCGCCTTGTGGAGAGCTGCAGCTTGCGCAGGCCCGCAGAGACGTGCGTCGCGACGAGCGCCGCCCCTCAAGTCGACAGGGCACCGGGTGGAATGGCGGGCATGTCGTCCTGCCTGTCCCACCTGGCGCTACTCGGCCCGTCAGGAGCGCACTGGCTGGACAACCCACCCGACGTGACCTGCAAGGAGAGCACGCGCCAGCACGCCGTTGACGATCCGCTCATGTCTTGTAACCAACTGCCATGCCAAGAGCGCCCTATTCCGGCGCGGCTCAATGGCAGTCTCGGTGGCAGTCCACCAGGCGTCACCAGACAGGACTCTGGCGGTCTAGCTGGATTCGACCCGCCTGATCGTGCGGCCGCGGCCCAGCGCGTCGGATGCCGACCGGCTGCTGGTGGGCCAGGCTGGAGGCTTCTGGCCGGCTGGGTCAGCGATGCTCGGCCCTGCGCCCACAATGCGTCGATCGAGCGCGGCTGGCGGGGCTCACCAGGAGCCGCCGCCGCCTCCACCACCGCCGCCGCCCGAGGAGCCGCCGCCGCCCGAGGAGCCGCCGCCGCCGCCCCAGGAGCCGGAGCCGCCTGATCCAAAGCCGCTTGAGCCCGAGACCGCTGGCGGTGGTGCGGTCAGGCTTGCCGCGGAGGACGACGAGAAGAGCGCCATGCGGGAGCCGAACCGGTGCGGTGTGTAGGACCCGCGGCTGTAGAACCAGGGAGTCTGGGGCGGCGCGCCGACCAGCTCAACCGTCCGGGACCATTGCTCGGTGAGGCCGAAGACGATGGCGTAGGGCAGGTCGGGAGAGAACCGGTCCGCATGCAGGGCGTCGGCGCGGTCGGCTCCGGCCGTCTGCAGGTAGGCCCGGAAGCCATTGACCCGACGGAGCAGCTCGGCGCCCACCGGCGTGCGCCGGGGCATCCGCTTGGCTCCCAGCATGAGCGCGGGCCCAGCGAGCAGGATCGGGAGAGCCACCAGCCCATAGTCGGTCAGCGCGGCACCCAGGGTCAGGGCGGCGCCGAGGACGGTCACGACACGCCCCCGTTTGACCCACCGTCGCTGCACCTCGTCGGGATAGTCGGTGAACCAGCCCCGCTGCACGGCATCCTGGTACAGCGCCGAGCGGACGAGCGTGGACTGGTGGTAGAAGTCCTGCTTCAACTCGGAGAGCCACACCGCCTCCTCGACCTCTGCCCGCCGGCCGCCGCGGGAGGCGAACAGCCCATCAAAGAGCACACGCTCGTAGTCCAGCAGATTCTTGTCGGCGGCCTTGAGCTTGACCAGCCGCCAGTCGAACTTCTCCCAGTCGTCCGGGGCGTCATCCTCGATCCGCAGGTAGCCACGGACGGCCAGGTCGACCAGGGTGGCGGGGATGGCCACCGGGTTGACGACCTCGTCCACCAGCAACCCGGCCTGGGCCGGGCGAATCCCTTCGGGCGGGACAAATTCCACCATGGCGCCGGCCACCGACGCCGCCCCGGCGCCCGGTCGGCGCTCCCGCCCGACGACCCCGAACAGCCAGCCAAGCCCGAGCAGCACGACCACCAGAACCCCACCGGCCATCCCGAGTCTGCCCGGGGTCACCGAGAACGCCTGGGCCAGGCTCGAGCGCTCCTCCAGGACCGGTCGTGGGGCCGGCACCACTCCGGTCGGGAACCCGACCACCACCGTCACGCCCTCCTGAGGGCCCAGGCCGGTGGTGGCGAAGGCACCTGTCCGACCGTCCGTCTCGCTGGAGCCACACGACCGGGTGGAACCGACGGGCCCGACATAGCAGGCCACCCGGCCGATGGGCGCCGGGGCCGTGACCGTCACCGACGCCTGCTCGATCGGCACCTCCCAGTCGCCGCCGATGGCGTTCCAGTACAGCTCGTCGTGGTCGGGGAACCCGTTCAGTGTCCCCTCGACCCGGTAGACGATGCTGTAGTCGTGCCGGCCGGTGATGGTCTGGTCGGGGTCACCGATGCGGATCCGCAGCGTGTTGTCCACCTCCTCCAGCGTGTACTGGACCGGGGTCCCAGGCGATCCGGAGACCTCCAGCACCTGGAGGGGGTAGACGCGGTCGTGGCGGTCGTCGTAGCGGAAGCGCACGGGTACGTCCCGGAAGATGCCGTGGCGCTCTTCGGCGCCGAAGTCGTAGGCGATCTGTTCGGTGACCACCAGGGCCCCGTCGGCCTCGATCTGCAGGTCCACCCTGTAGTCGAGGATCCGTTCCGGGTTCTGTGCCCGGGCTGGTGCGGCGAGGACGGCCAGCGCCAGCCCCGCGGTCACAAGGACCGTCGCCAGCGCACGCGGTAGCGAATGCATGCCCGAGGTCACCTCCTCAACTACGCGCAAGCATCGGGCTGCGTCCTGGGGCCAAGCAAGCCTCCGCTTCACGGTCGTCTCCCCTCGTGACCCGTTGTCGCGGCCCGCCCTGCTCCAGACTGGAGCAGGGTCCGGGCGGGCGCTGTCACCCTCCGGACGTTCTCAGCGGGCCGGCTCGGCCACGACCTCGTTGGTGAGGACGCCGATATCCTCGACCTGGACCTCAACCCGGTCACCGGACTCAAGGGCGGCTAGAGTCAGTTCCGGTGTCAGTCCACCAGCCAGCACCAGACACGACTCAGGCGGTCTGGCTGGGATTCGGCACCTGACCTGAGCAGCACCGACAGCACTCAGGCGCTCTTTATGGAC
>DASUPQ010000796.1 GCA_036280995.1 Actinomycetota bacterium
CGGCGCACCATGGCCCGATCGGCTGCGCGATGCCGTTGCATTGTCGGCTGCGGCCGTGCTCCAACCGACGGCCGGGATCATCGATCTGCGCGACTACCGTCGGTTCGTCCCCCAGATCCTCGTGGAGGAGCGCCATGCCCCTGGCCTCGACCGCTGAGATCGTCACCTCCGCGGCGCGCGACCGTCGCGGCGTCGGCGCCTTCAACGTGGTCCAGCTCGAGCACGGGCAGGCCATCGTGGCCGGTGCCGCCCAGGCCGGCGCCCCGGTGATCCTCCAGGTCAGCCAGAACACGGTCCGGTACCACGGCGGCCTCGAGCCGGTGGCCCTGGCGACCCTTGCCATCGCCGGGGGCGCGAGCGTGCCCGTGGCGGTCCACCTCGACCACGCCGAGTCGCCGGAGCTGGTGCAGGAGGCCGTGGGGCTCGGCTTCACATCGGTGATGTTCGACGGGTCCAGGCTCCCCTACGAGGCGAATGTCGCCGCCACGGCCGAGGTCGTGGCCCAGTGCCACGCCCGTGGCGTCTGGGTCGAAGCGGAGCTGGGCGAGGTCGGCGGCAAGGACGGCGCGCATGCGCCAGGGGCACGCACCGACCCGGAGGAGGCGGCCCGCTTCGTGGCCGCGACCAAGGTCGACGCCCTCGCCGTCGCCGTCGGCACCTCCCACGCCATGCTCACCCAGGAGGCCACGCTGGACTTCGAGCTCATCGGACGGCTCGGCGCCGGCGTGGAGGTCCCGCTCGTCCTGCACGGCTCCTCGGGCGTGTCCGACCCCGACCTGACGCGGGCGGTCGCCGCGGGGATCACCAAGGTGAACATCTCGACGCGCCTCGGCAAGGTGTTCACCGCCGCCGTGCGCACCTGCCTCGAGGAGGACCCGTCGGTCGTCGACACCCGTATCTACCTCGGCACGGCCCGCGAGGCCGTGGTCGCCGAGGTGCGCCGCGTCCTGGAGGTGCTCGGTCAGGGTCGGGCGGCTCCGCCGTCCAGCCGGAAGTCGTAGATGAAGGGCACGTCCGGCCGGGGGCCCGCCGCCCCGGGAGGTGCCTGGTGGACGGCGAGCCAGAGATCGGAGAGCGAGACCTCGCCTTCCCGCAGGTCGGCGATCTCCAGACCGCCCGCGAGGATGGACGCGGCACGCCCGACGTCACCGTGGAGCATAGCGGCCCGCGCCTCCAGGAACCGGAACCTCCCGGCGAACGACGACGGCGGCGCCGTCTGCGCGAGCGCGATCGCCTCCGGGAGGCGGTCCGCCACGATCAGCGCCTCGATCGCCTCCACCCGGAGCTGCGGGAGGTCGGGCATCAGGTCCAGCGCCCGCAGGTACTGCTCGGCCGACCGCCCGGAAGCGCCCATGAGGCCGCTCGCGGCCGCGAGGTTGCGCAACGCGAGCCAGCAGTCCGGCTCCAGCGCGTACGCCGCCTCCCAGGCCTCGACGGCGGCCTCGCGCTGGCCGGCGCTCCACCGGACGACCCCCCGGTGCAGCATCGACGCGGCCGAGTCGGCCGCCGCTTCGAGCAGGCCGGACCAGGACCCGCCGACGACATAGGAGCGCGGCGTTCCAGACGGCAGGGTGCCCGTTTCCAGCAGGGCGATCCACGGCTCCTGGTCGTCCCCGAGGCTGGATCGGGGGAACAGGCGGTCGATGACGGGCGAGGGCGGCTCCCGCGCCACCTCGCGCCGCAGCGACTCCAGCGCTCCCCATCCCGAGCCGGCGTGCACCCGCTCGCCTTGCCGGTTGTCGCCGGCCCGTGCGCCCCCGCCGCGCGCGAACTCGGCCTGCGCCTCGGCGGCCGCCGGCTCCAGGCACTCGACCGCGTCGGCCCACTCCCCGTGCACCGCGTCCGCGGGGACCGAGACCGGTCCGTAGACCTCGGTCCACGACCAGCTGGCTCCTGGGCCGAGCGGAACGTGCTCGAGCTGGGTCCTGGTCAGGCCGCCCTGGATCTCGAAGTAGGACTGGGTGGAGCCGGTGAGGAACTCCTGCCAGCGACGCCCGCCGGGACTGTTGCCCCAGGTGAACAGCTTCCGCCCATGGAGCCGTCCGGTGGACACCTGCAGCAGGCCGACGCCGGCCGCGTCGACCGCCGCGATCCAGGGGAGCCTCCCGGGGTCCAGCTCGAAGAAGTGGTCGGCGGTCCGCGTCGCCGCGAGCGGATAGGTGGGGTCGGGCCCGCCGGGCCCCGGTACGGGAACGCGACGGAGCCGTCGCGCGTAGGTGAACTCGAACGCCGAGCGGCTGGGGACCACGACCCGGGTGCCGGGGGAGCTGGCGACCGCCACGTTCGACCACCAGTAGACCGGCACGGCATGGGCGTTCGGGTTGGTCACCTTGACATCGACCGCCAGGCGGCGCGACCTGGGTCCCAGCCTGAAGTCCACCTGGTAGACGAGCTCACGCATACGCTCCCACTCGTAGATGCGAAGGCCTGGAGCGCCATCGGGGAGCTCGAGGGAAGCTGCGTGGACGGGCGAGCATGTCAATGCCGTATGTCCTGTGGTTCCCAGGTTCCACTCGACTCCGCCCGGGAACCAGGCATTTCGCAACCCGAGATTGCCGAGCTGTATCCGGTCGTTGTTGTAGAGAAGCTCTCGACCGCCGACCTTGTCCTGCAGCGACCAGAGCCGGCCACCAAAGTCGAGAAGAACAATGGCGAGCAGATGGTCATTCTCGAGGGTCGCCACCCTGGTCTCCTGTGGCACGAGCTCGCGGGAGTAGTCATCCTGCAGCAGGTACGGCAGCACGCTGCCCACGTTTCCGTAACGGATGTTGCGCGTCATCTCCGCGTCCAGCCCGGTGCAATCGATGTCGTCGTGCAGATCCCCGAGAAGGCGCAACGGAGGAAGAGGATTTACGCTCCCCCGCCGTGGCGCAGACAAGACGATCGAACGGACATCGAGGACCGTCATTTTTCTCCCAGCACCGTCGTTCACCTGAACCTGCAGGGTCTCACCTACACTGACCTGCATGGTGGGCCACCGGGATGATGAGCGCCTCGAGACCGGGGACGGCGTCCGTCACGTGGTCTGGGACTGGAACGGGACGTTGTTCGACGACCACGTCGCGGTGGTGGCGGCGATCAACGACGCGCTGGCGTTGCTGAGCCTCCGGCCGATCGACTCCGACACCTTCCGCACGCACTTCACCCGGCCGGTCCAGCGGTTCTATGAGCAGGTGGCCGGCCGTCCCATCGAGCCGGGCGAATGGCACATCCTCGACGAGGCCTACCACGACAGCTATGCCGGCCGGCTGGAACGCCTCCGGCTGGCCCCCGACGCCTGGGCGGCGCTGGCGGCCGCCGAGACGGCCGGGCTCACCCAGTCGTTGCTGTCGATGTGGCGCCACCAGGACCTGGTGTCGCTGGTCGAGCGGCTGGAGATCGGCCGTTTCTTCCGCCGGGTGGATGGGCTGCGCGCGCCTGGTGGGGGCGGCAAGGCCGAGCACCTGGTGGCCCACCTGGCTGCGCTCGAGGTCGAGCCCTCGGCGGCGCTGCTGGTGGGAGACGCGCTCGACGACCTGGCGGCGGCGCGGGCGGTCGGCGCCCGCTGTGTGCTGTACGACGGAGGCGCACATCACCGGCACGCGCTCGAGGCGGCCGGCGTCCCGGTGGTCGAAACGCTCACCGCCGCCGTGGCCGCGATCACAGCGTCTCGTAGGCGGCCAGGCAGCGCTCGGCGCAGGCCCGCCAGGTGAACCGCTGCACGACCAGGTCGCGGGCGTTGGCGCCCAGCCGGGCGGCCAGGCGGCGGTCCGACAGCAGGCGTGCGAGGCCCTCGGCGAGCGCCTCGGTGTCGCCGGGCGGGACCAGGAACCCGGTCTCGCCGTCCACGACGACCTCGGCCAGCCCCCCGATCCGGCTGGCGACCACCGGGGTCCCGCTGGCCATGGCCTCCAGCGCGACCAGGCCGAGCAGCTCGGAGACGGGGACGTGCCGGCCGTAGCAGGTCCGGTCGACGGACGGGAGGGCCAGGACCGCGGCCCGCCGGTACAGGCCGGGCAGGTCGGGATCCGGCACCGGACCGAGGAAGGTCACGTCGTGGTCCTGGGCGAGCCGGTGCAGCAGCGCGGGATAGTCCCGCTCGGGTGGGCGGGGGTCGTGGCCGGCGCTGCCCGCGATCCGGAGCCCGGCGCCGGCGGGCAGGGCGCGGATCAGCCGGTCGATCCCCTTGTGCGGGGTCAGCCGCCCGACGAACAGGACACCGTCCCGGTCGGCGCCGGGCACGGGGGTGAACCGCCGCGTGTCGGCTCCGCCGTAGATCACCTGCGTCCTCGCCGGGGGGGCTCCGAGCAGCTCGGCGGAGCATCGGGAGACGGCCAGGAAGCGGTCGAACAGCCGGTGCACGAGCCCGCCCCAGGTCCTGCCGAGCAGCCCGTGGTCGGTGACGGCCGTGCCCGCCCCGAGGACGCGGGCCGTGACCGCCGACATCCGGGTGGGTACGCTCCTGAAGTGATGGGCGTGGACGACCTGGGCGCGGGTGAGCGCCGCGGGGAGCAGCGGGGCCACCGGCTGGGCAGGGTGGCCGCGCAGCCAGGCCACCGGCCGGAGGACCCGGACGCGCAGGCCACCGTCGGCTCGCCACGTGGCGGGCCGCGGGCCGAAGGTGACCAGCTCGCAGTCCACCTGGTCGGCCAGGGCCCGGGCCAGCTCCAGGGGATAGCGCTCGCCCCCGCCGTACAGCCCGTCCGGCCCGAACACGCTCGGAGCCACGTGGATGACCCGCATCCTCACCGTCTCCCTGGTCACGCTGGGTGACCCCGGCCGCCTGACCGGCGGCTACCGCTATCATCGCCGCATGGCGGAGCTGGCGCCGGCCTGCGGCGCCGCCGTCCGTTTCGTCTCCTTCCCCGACCGCCCCTTCCCCCTGCCGGCATCCTCCGGCCCGGCCGTGCTGCGCCGGGCCAGGGCGGACGTCCTGGTGCTGGACAGCATCGCCGCCGCCTTCCTCGGGCCCTGGCTGCCCCGGCGGCCCAGGACGCCGCTGGTGGGCAGCCTCCACCAACCGCCTGGAGGGATCGATCACGGGCCGCTGCGGCGGGCCGTCCAGGCCCCGGTGGACCGGCTGGCCTACCGCCGCGCCCGCCTGCTCCTGGTGGCCAGCCAGGCCCTCGGCGACGAGCTGGCCGGCCAGGGGTATCCGCCCGAACGGATCCGGGTGGTGCCGCCGGGCCACGACCTGCCCGCCGCTCCGGCCGGCCCGCCGGTCGACCTCCGCCAGGGTCGCCAGGCGAGCCTGCTGTGTGTGGCCAACTGGGTGGAACGGAAGGGCCTCCTCGACCTCCTCGAGGCCGTGGCCCGGCTGCCGGACGGGCTGGCCACCCTGCACCTGGCCGGGGACGACCGCGCCGATCCCCGCCATGGAGCCCGCGTGCGGGCCAGGCTGTCCCGGCCGGACCTGGCCGGGCGGGTGGTCGTCCACGGTCCCCTGGCCGCGGAACGGGTGGCCGCCCTGTACCGGGGAGCCGACGTCTTCGTGCTCCCCAGCCTGCGGGAGCCCTATGGGACCGTCTGGGGGGAGGCCATGGCCGCGGGGCTACCGGTGGTCGGCTGGCGGGCCGGCAACCTGCCCCACCTGGCCGAACATGGCCGGGAGGGGCTGCTCGCCAGCCCCGGCGACGTGGACGCCCTGAGTGTCGCCCTCGCCCGCCTGGCGGGTGACGAGGACCTGCGGCGAAGGATGGCGGCGGCCGCCGGGAGGCGGGCCGCCGCCCGACCGACCTGGGCGCAGTCGGCGGCACTGTTCTTCGCCGCCCTCCACGAGACGGCCGCGACCGGTCAGGCCACCGGGCCGGCGTAGCCGCCGAAGTCCGAGGGCGACTCCCACACCCGGACCGCGAGCGTGTCGCCTCCGGCCCGCCGCAGCGCGGGGACCAGGCTCTGGTGCGCCCAGCGGGCCAGGACCTCCACGGTCACGGCCTCGGCCGCGGGCGGGCGGATCTCCTCCAGGTCCTTCCCGTCGATCCGGGCCACGATCGCCTGCAGGGCGGCCCGGAGCGCATCCAGGTCACAGACCATCCCGTGCTCGTCCAGCTCGTGCCGCCCGACCACGACGTCGATCCGGTAGTCATGGGGGTGCAGCTCCCCCTCGGGCCCTTCGACCGGCATCTGGTGCAGCGCCCGGACCGTGACGCTGGATCCCACCTCATATCCGACACTCATCGACCTCTCCCGGATCACTCGGCGTCCTCAGTCATACCGGAGGGCGGCATGGATCAGACCGCCTTCCTTCCGGTCCGCGCAAGCGTAGGCCTCGGCGGCCTGCTCGAAGGCGAACGCGTGGGTGGCCAGGACCGGCAGGGGCAGCTCGCGGGCCAGCCGCCATGCCAGCTCGGCCCGGCGGCGGCGGTCCCACCTGGCGGTGAGGGCGGCCGGGAGGGTGGAGACCTGCGTGCTGCGCAGGGCCAGCCGCCGGCGGTGGAACGCGGCCCCCAGGGGCAGGGGCACCGGCTTGGTGCCGTACCACGAGCAGATCACGGCTGTTCCCTCGTGGGCCAGCAGACCCAGGGACCCCGCCAGCGCCTGCGGGTTCCCGCTCGCCTCGACCACCAGGTCGGCGCCGCGCCTCCCGGTCTCGGCGGCCACCACCTCCGGCACCTCGCCGGGGTCGATGGCCCGGACACCGAAGGCCCTGGCGGCGGCCTGCCGGGCCGGCTCCGGATCGGACCCGAGGACCACCGCCCCGGTCCGGGCCAGGAGCACCGCGACCAGGATGCCGACCGCACCCAGGCCAACGACCACGACCGTCTCGCCCAGGCGCGGGGAGGCGTCGAGGCAGACCTGGAGGGCGGTCTCGACCGCCGGGTACAGGGTGGCGGCCCGCGGGTCCAGGCCGTCGACGTCGACGACCTCCCGGGCGTCGGCCACGAACCGGTCCTGATGGGGGTGGAAGGCGAAGACCCGCTGCCCCTCCTGGAAGGGGGGAGCCGGCTGGACGACGCGGCCGACCGCGCTGTAGCCGTAGCGGAACGGGTAGGTGAAGGTGCCGGCCAGGGCGCCCAGGGTCTCGTCCAGGGGCAGGTCCGGGTCGACCTCACCCCGGTAGGCGAGCAGCTCGGTCCCGCTCGAGATCCCGGACCACTCCGTGGCCACCAGCACGTGGCCCCCGGACACCTCGGGAAGCTCGACCTCCCGCAGCTCGACCCGTCGAGGGGCCACGAAGTGGACCGCACGGGCCTGCATGGCAGCCACCTCTCCCCACCACCCGATCGACCGTCGGCCGGACCGGAGACCGCCCATCTTGATTGCACCCCTGGCAAGTGTGCAATCTGGCGGACATGGTGCAACCCAAGGAGGTCGCTCACCTCGTCCTGCCGACCTGGGCAGGAGAGTTCGACCTCCGGGTGTTCGAGGGGGCGTCGGGCGACGTCTACCTGCTGTTCGTCTACGGCGAGATCGGGGACGGCCGCGACGTTCTGGTCCGCCTGCATTCCGCCTGCCTCACCGGCGACGCGTTCGGCTCGCTCCGCTGCGACTGCGGCCCCCAGCTGCAGCTGGCCATGCGGCGGATCATCGCCGAGGGCCGGGGAGCGCTGGTGTACGCCGCCGGCCACGAGGGCCGGGGCGTTGGGCTGGTATCCAAGCTCCAGGCCTACATGCTGCAGGACGAGGGCCACGACACCGTCGAGGCCAACCGCCGGCTGGGCCTGCCGGTCGACGGCCGTGACTTCCGGGAGGCCGTGCACATCCTCCAGGCCGCTGGGGTCCGAAGCTCCCGCGTGCTCACCAACAACCCCGCCAAGGCCAGGGCGCTGGCCCGGGAAGGCGTCATCGTCGAGCGCCAGGTGTCGCTGCAGACCGCCCCGCACCTCCGCAACCGCCGGTATGTGCAGACCAAGCAACAGCGGCTCGGCCACCGGGCCCCTGGTGGAACGCTCCTGACGGGAGACGGCTCGCTCGACGGCGACGGGCAGGCGTTCGACGCCACCGCGCTGCTGGGCGAGGTCGGCTCCCCCATCGACCGCCCCTATGTGGTGCTGAAGTACGCCCAGACGCTCGACGGCCGGATCGCCACCGGCGGCGGGGACTCGAAGTGGATCAGCGGCACGCAGGAGCGCCGCGTCTCCCACGCGCTCCGGGCGGCCAGCGACGCGGTGATGGTCGGAGCGGGCACGGTGGTGGCCGACGACCCGCTGCTGACCGTGCGCATGGTCCCGGGTGCCTCGCCGATCCGGGTGGTGCTCGACTCCACCCTCCGCGTCCCGCCGGAGGCGCAGGTCTTCGGCCCCGACGCGGCCACCATCGTCCTCACATCGCAGCGGTCCGACCCCGACCGGCGGGCGGCCCTGCGCCTGCGCGGGGTGAAGGTGGAGGTCGTCGGCCAGGCGCCGGACGGCATCGACCTCGCCGACGGGCTGGCCAGACTCCGTTCCCTGGGAATCCGCTGCCTGCTGGTCGAGGGCGGGTCCCGCGTCATCACGTCGGCGCTCCGGGAGCAGCTGGCGGACCGGGCGGTGGTGGCCGTGGCCCCGATCCTGCTCGGCAAGGGGACGGATGCCGTCGGGGACCTGGGAGCCAGCCTGGTGCGGGATGGGCTGCGCCTGCTGAACCGGACGGTCCACCAGCTGGGAGAGGACCTTGTGGTCGCCGGGGACCTGGACTGGGCCCGGGACTGACGCGGCGGATGGCGGCCGGTGTCGTCCGGCGACTTCCCGTCACGGTCGCCGACCGGCTCCGTGGCCCGGTCACCGCGCCGCCGCGCTCACGACGTCGCCGCGCCCACGACGCGCTGCTTCAGGTGCTGCGGCGCGGCGGTATCCCCGCCGGAGTGACCACCTTCACGCTTCGCGACAACCGGGACCTCAGGTTCGTCAATGCCGAGTCACTGGTCCTCCACCAGCTGTACTGGTTCGGGGAGCAGGGCTGGGAGCCACAACTCCTGCCCTGGTGGCGACACTTCTGCCGCCGCTCCTCAGCCATCCTCGAACTGGGCGCCAACGTCGGCTACTTCACCGTGCAAGGGGCCAAGGCAGGGCCACAGGCGCGCTACACCGCCGTCGAGCCCTACCCGTTCTCGGCCCGCGTGTGTCGCGCCAACCTCGAGCTCAACCACGTCAAGTCGGTCGAGCTTGTCACGGCGGCGGCCGTGGCCCACACCGAGCCGGCGGTCGAGCTGCACGTTCCCGGGGACCAGCTGGCCACCCCCACCGTCGCCTTCATCAGGGCCGGCACCGAGCTGCCGGAACCGATGAGCCGTCGCGTCAGGCAGACCATCTCGGTCCCGGCCGTTGACGTGCGGCCGTTGCTGTCCGGCATCGATCTCTTGAAGCTGGATGTGGAGGGACAGGAGCATGCGTTGCTCGCGGCGAGCCGCGAGCATCTGCGCGCCCGCAGGCCGACGGTCTTTGTCGAGGTGCTGCCGGGAACCGCGAGGCTCCGGCGCCTGATCGCGGAGCTGTGCCGCGACGACGGCTTCCACTGCTACGTGCCACATGCCGGCTCCCTGGTCCGGCTCGAGGCGCCAGACATCCTCGACGCTCCCCTGCTCGATCGGTACGGCGGCCAGGACGTGATCCTGTCCGCTGAGCCACATCTGGACCGGTGGCAGGCGTCGTCGAGGCCACCTTGACAGCGGCCTACATACAACCTTATGGTTGTATCAATGCAGACGACCCTCGACTTCGATCGCGTGTTCCGGGCGCTGGCCGATGCCACCCGGCGGGACATCGTCCGCCGGGCCATCGCGGGTGAGGAGGGCGTCGCCGAGCTGGCCGAGCACTACCCGATGAGCTTCGCGGCGGTGCAGAAGCACGTCGCGATCCTCGAACGGGCCGGCCTGGTCACCAAGGTCCGCATCGGGCGCCGCAAGGTCGTCCGCACCAATGTCGAGGGGCTCCGCCGTGCGCGACGCCTGCTCGACCAGTACGAGGAGCTGTGGCGCGGGCGGCTCGACCGGATGACCGCCCTCGTCACCGACACGAAGGAGGCCGACGCATGACCGTCACCGCCGTCCGCAAGGACCCCCAGGCATTGACCATGGCCATCGATGCCGAGTTCGACGCCTCGCCGGAGCGGGTCTGGCAGCTCTGGGCCGACCCGCGTCAGCTCGAGCGCTGGTGGGGCCCGCCAACCTACCCCGCCACCTTCACCAAGCACGACCTGGCGCCGGGCAGCCGCGTCGAGTACCACATGACCGGTCCCGAGGGCGACCAGCCGCACGGCTACTGGGAGATCGTCGAGGCCAACCCGCCGCGGTCGCTCGTGTTCCGGGACGGCTTCGCCAACGACGACGGCTCGCCGAACACCGATCTGCCGCTCACCACCGCCCGGGTCACGATCGAGGAGATCGGCAGCGGACGGACGCGGATGTCGATCGAGAGCCTCTTCCCCAGCACCGAGGCGATGGAACAGGTCCTCGCGCTGGGCGCCGAGGAAGGCCTCAAGCAGGCCGTCGGTCAGATCGACGCCATCCTGGCCGAGGACGCCACCTCGAGGAGCGCACCGTGACCAGCAGGACCACCCAGCTGACAACCCACACCCTTGACGTCCCCGGGGCCTCGCTGACCTATGACGTTCGGCGCAACGACGCCAGCACCGAGCCGATCCTGTTGCTGATCGCCTCGCCGATGGGCGCCGGCGGCTTCGGCACGCTGTCGCAGCACGTCTCCGACCGCACCGTGGTCACCTACGACCCACGCGGCGTCGAGCGCAGCGCGAAGACCGATCCGGCCAGCCCGGTGACGCCCGACGTCCACGCCGACGACCTGCATCGGCTCATCCAGGCGATCGGCGGCCCGGTCGACCTGTTCGCCAGCAGCGGTGGCGCGATCAACGCGCTCGCCCTCGTGTCCAGGCACCCGGAGGACGTGCGGACGCTGGTCGCGCACGAGCCGCCGCTCGCCTCGATCCTGCCCGACCGCGAGCACGCGATGGCGGCCAGCCGTGCCGTCCAGGAGACCTACCGGCGCAGCGGCTGGGGCGCCGGGATGGCGCAGTTCATCGCCGTCAGCAGCCATGAGGGACCGTTCACCGCCGAGATCGCCGGCCAGCCGGGGCCCGACCCGGCGATGTTCGGCATGCCGGCCACCGACGACGGCTCGCGCACGGACCCGCTCCTCGGCCAGAACCTGGTCACCTCCACCCACTACGAGCCCGACTTCGACGCCCTGCGGTCCGCGTCGACACGGATCGTCCTGGCCGCCGGCGAGGAGTCCGAGGGCCAGATGGCGAACCGGGGCGCCTTCGCCGTCGCCGAACGGCTCGGCACCAAGCCGGTGATGTTCCCGAGCAACCACGGCGGCTTCCTCGGCGACGAGTACGGCCAGCCCGGCCAGCCGGAGGCCTTCGCGGCCAAGCTCCGCGAGGTCCTGGCCGCCAGGGCGTGAGGAGGACGCGCATGCAGCTCACCGTCACGGCCTTTCTCTCGGTGGACGGCGTCCACCAGGGCCCGGGCGGTCCGGACGAGGATCGCAGCGGCGGCTTCGACCGGGGCGGCTGGCTCGTCCCCCACTTCGACGAGGCGACCGGCCAGTTCATCGACGAGGTGTTCGAGCAGGTGGACGCGTTCCTCCTCGGCCGGCGCACCTACGACATCTTCGCCGCCTCCTGGCCGAACGCCACCGATCCGGACGACATGGTGGCGAGGCGCCTCAACACGCTGCCCAAGTACGTCGCCTCGACCACGCTCGAGGACCCCAAGTGGGCCAACACCACGGTCCTCGAGGGCGACCTCGCCTCCGCCGTCCGGGAGCTCAAGCAGCGCGAAGGCCGCGAGCTCCAGGTCCACGGCAGCGGCGCGCTCGTCCGGTTCCTGCTCGGCAACGACCTCGTCGACCGCCTCAACCTGCTGGTGTTCCCGGTGATCGTCGGCGCCGGCCGGCGCCTCCTCCCGGACGAGGGCATCGCGACGGGCCTGGCGCTGGACGAGTCGCGGACCACGCCCTCGGGTGTGACGATCTCCGTGTACCGGCCCACCGGGCGCCCCGAGTTCGGGTCGGTCGAGGTGACCTGATCCCGAAGACCTAGCCTGGGATCGGCACGCCGGCCAGGGTCTCGCCGGTGAGGTGGTCCACGACGGCGCGCATGTCGCCGCCGCTGGCCTGGTGGACGGCCAGCTGGCGGTCGGCGCTGGTGCCCTCGCGCAGGATGGTGTGCACGTACTCCACGTCCTTGCGGGAGCCGAGCTCGTCGACCACGTCGTCGACGAACTCCACCAGCTCCACGGCCAGATCGCGCATGGGGACCTCGCGCTGCTTGCCGAAGTCGATCAGCTTGCCGTCCAGGCCGTGACGGAAGGCCCGGAACTTGTTCTCGTGGATGAGCTGGGGCGGGTACTTGCGGAAACCCAGGTTCTGGCCCCGGAGCTTGAGCAGCTTGGCGCAGATGGCCTGGACCAGGGCGGCCAGGCAGATGACCTCGTCGACCCTGGTCACCGCGTCGCAGATGCGGAACTCGATCGTCGGGTACTGCCAGTGGGGCCGCAGGTCCCACCAGATGCTCTTGCCGGTGTCGATCGTGTTGGTCTTGACCAGCAGGGCCACGTAGTTGTCGAAGTCGGCGTGCGAGCTGAACTCGGGCGGGATGCCGCTGCGCGGGAACCGCGACCAGATGACGCTGCGGTACGACTTGAGGCCGGTCCTCCGGTTCAGCCAGAACGGGCTCGAGGTCGACAGGGCGAGCAGATGGGGCAGGAAGTAACGGGCCTCGTTCATGACCTCGATGCGGGCCTCGGGGTCCTGGATGCCCACGTGGACGTGCATGCCGAAGATCAGCAGCTCCCGGACCAGGTCCTGCATCTGGTCCTCGAACAGCTTGTAGCGCTCCATCTCGGTGATCCGCTGGTCCTGCCAGTGGGAGAACGGATGGGTGCCGGCCGAGGCGATCCGCAGCCCCTCCGGGTTGAGCAGCCCGGCCAGGCCCCCGCGCAGCCGCAGCACCTCGGCCCGGGCCTCGGTGACGTCGGCGCAGATCCTGGTGCCCACCTCGACCACCGACTGCAGCATCTCGGCCCGCACGTCGTCGACCAGCGAGCTGGACTGGGCGGCGGCCAGCAGGGTCTCGATGTGGGCCTTCAGCTCCCCGCCGGCGTCGACGATCTGGAACTCTTCCTCGATGCCGATCGTAAGCGGCTGCTGGGCCATCGGAACCTCCCCGGCGTGGCGGCTGGCAACAGCATGCCCGCCAAGCGGACCCGAAACCAGGCTGAGGGACCGCGTCGGTGGAGCCGGGCCAGGTTCCGCCCCTTGCCCTGGTGCCGCGAACCCCCGAGCATGAGGATGCTGTTGGGTACGTTGGGTACGTCAGGGCCGGATCGGACGGGCAGGGGGATGGCGCAGATCCCCTCGGTGGCGGACGGGCTGCTGCAGGGAACCGCGGCCGGTGGGGCGGCCGGGCTGGCCGTGGGCTCGCCGGGCTGGTTCGCGTGGCTGGCCGACGACGCCGCCCGGTCCTTCTCGTTCCGGTCACCGTCGGGTGCCTACACCGCCCGCAAGGAGCGCCGCAAGCGCGGCGGCGCCTACTGGGTCGCCTACCGCACCGCCGCCGGCCGCCAGCACAAGGTCTACCTGGGCAGGGCCGAGGACCTCACGCCCGAGCGCCTGGCCGGGGCGGCGGCCACGCTCGCCGGACGCATCACCAACGCCGGTCCTGGCGCGTCGCCAGACCGGGTGGACCATGGGGCCGGCGGCCTCCTGCTGCTGACCACCAAGCTGTTCGTGCCCCGGCCCCGCCCCGACCTGGTCCCCCGGCCCCGGTTGCTCACCCGCCTCGACGCCGGCCTGGACGCGGGCCGGTGCTCGCTGCTGGCGGCGCCGGCCGGTGCCGGCAAGACCAGCCTGCTGGCCGCCTGGCTCGCCCAGCTGGACCGCCCGGTCGCCTGGCTCACCCTCGACGAGCGCGACCAGGCGGCCGACCAGGTGCTCCGCTACCTGGTCGCCGCCTGCCAGACGATCGCGCCCGCCTGCGGGCGGAGGGCGTTGGCCTGGCTCGACGCCCCCCGGCCACCGCCGCCCGAGGTCGTGGTCACCGAGCTGGTCAACGACCTGGCCGCCCTGCCCGCTCCCAGTGTCCTGGTCCTTGACGACTACCACCTCGTGCGCGCCCCGGCCGTCCACGCCGCGGTCGCCTTCCTGCTCGACCACCTGCCACCGACCCTGCATCTGGTGATCGCCAGCCGCGAGGACCCGCCGCTGCCCCTGCCGCGGCTGCGTGCCCGCCGCCAGCTCGTCGAGGTCCGGGCCGCCGACCTGGGCTTCAGCGTCGAGGAGGCGGCCGCCCTGCTGGCCTCGGGCATGGGGCTGCGACTGCCCGAGGCGCAGGTGGCGGTGCTGGTCGAGCGCACCGAGGGCTGGGCGGCCGGGCTGCAGCTGGCCGGGCTGGCGCTGCGCGACCGGCCCGACCCGGCGGCGTTCGTGGCCGCCTTCACCGGCGGGCACCGGCTGGTCGCCGACTACCTGATGGCCGAGGTGCTGGACCGCCAGCCGGCCTCGACCCGACGCTTCCTGCTGGCCACCAGCGTGCTCGACCGGCTGTGCGCCCCGCTGTGCGACGCCCTGCTGGCTCCCGACGCCGGGGACAGCCAAGGGGTCCTGGAGGAGCTGGAGCAGGCCAACCTGTTCCTGGTACCGCTGGACGACGAGCGGGTGTGGTACCGCTACCACCACCTGTTGGCCGACGTCCTGCGCGCCCGCCTGGCCCGCGAGGCCAGCGCCGATGCGGCGGCCTCCCTCCACCGGCGGGCCGGCGCCTGGTTCGGCCGGGAAGGGCTGCTGCCGGAAGCGATCGGTCACGCGCTGGCCGGCGACGCCGCCGAGGACGCGGCGACCTGGATCGAGGCGCTGACGCCCTCGATGTTCGCGACCATGAGCATCCACCAGACGCTGGCGGCCTGGCTGGCGGCACTGCCCGAGCCGGTCCTGCGCACCCGGCCGCTGCTCTGCCTGGCGCAGGCCTGGCTCCTGATCCACCGCGTCGACCTGGGACCGGCCGCCGCCTGGATCGAGGCGGCCGAACGGGCGCTCCCGGCGGCCGACGACGCCCGCCCCGGACGTGGCGCGGTCGCCGCCACGCGCGCCTACATGGCCACCGTCGTGCCGGACACGGCGCCGGACCACGCCATCGCGTGGGCGGAGCGGGCGCTGGCCGACCTCCCGCCGGACGACGTGGCCTTCCGCGGCATCGCCGGCCTCAGCCTAGGGCAGGCCGCGCTCGCGTTGGGCCGGCTCGACCGGGCCGAACAGGCCTTCGCGGAGGTCGCGGCGGCCGAGCGGGCGGCCGGCCTGGTCCAGGGCAGCCTGACGGCGACCACCCAGCAGGTCAACGTCCAGCGGCTCCGGGGCGCCCGCCGGCAGGCGCTGGCCACCGGCCGGGCGGCCCTGGCCTGGGCCAGCGAGCACGCCGTGCCCGCGACCGCTGGGCGGCTGCGGACGGTGCTGGCCGAGCTGCTGCTCGACGAGAACGACCTGACGGCGGCGTGGCCGTTGGCGACCGAAGGGCTGGCCGCCCCGCGCGAGTTCGGGAACGCGCCGCCGCTGGTGCTGCTCGCGAGCCTTCCCCTGGTCCGGCTGCGACTGGCCCAGGGTGACGCGGCCGCGGCAGGAGCCGTGCTGGCCGAGGTCCGGCCGCTCATCCAGCACGGGCCGTTCGCGATGGTGGCGCAACTGCTGGAGGCGGCCGAGGCGAGGGTGGGCCTCGCCCTGGGTGACGGAGCCGCCGCCGTCGCCTGGGCCAGCGCCGTCGCCTGGGCCGCCCCGGTCGAGCCGGCAATGCTGGCGGACGCGCTCAGGTTCGGCGCCGCCGGCGTCGAGGCCGCGGTCGTCACGCCGGCGCGGGTCCTGGTCGCCCAGGGGAGGGCCACCGGCGACGCCGCCCTGCTCCGGCAGGCCGAGCGCGCCCTGGAGGC
>DASUPQ010000797.1 GCA_036280995.1 Actinomycetota bacterium
ACACGCGACCAACCACTCGCCGCGGGCGGCGGGGTCGACCCGGCAGCAAATGCCGGAACCAGGCAGGCGGAACAGACCCGTCCTCCTGGGTGCAAGAGGGTGATCGGCCGCGGCCAAAGGCGCTGATTCGGTGCCCCTGAGACACCGAAGGCCGCTAGCCCTGTTGCCCCCCGTGCTCCGCGCTCGCCACGGGTGCCGCCGAGCTCGGGCGGTGCTGGCCATCGTCGCCAGAACTGCGCTGGTACCCGGTCTGATCAGGGGCCGTCGCGGCGCTTCGGGCGGCTCCCTGCCTGCGCCGCATGACGATCGCGAGCACCGCAGCCACGACCAGCACCAGAACACCAAGCTGCACGTAGGGGCCGTACCTCTTAGCCTCGATCCGCAGAACAACCACGCGGGTGATCTTGGCTTCAATTAATCATGCTGGTTGGTGTCGGGAGGCGTGTCGGAGTCGCTGGTCTGTCCAGCTGTTCCACTGATCGGGTGCTCGGGCCGGGGGGTCGGCGGGGTGGTGTCAGGCAGCGGCGGGTGGGCTGTGGCCGATGGCCTGGTCCCACAGCCGGAGCCATGCGGGCGCCCAGGGCCAGCGGCTGGGTAGGTGCAGGACGCGCGCGCGGGCGGGTCGGGCCAAGCGGGCGGGCACGGTGATCAGCCGGCGGCGCAGGGTCGCGCCCCGGGCGACGGCGTGGCCTTGGCCGGCGAGGGTGCCGGCGGCGTGGAGCAGGTTGTGCGCGATCGCGGCGCACAGTGCCCAGGCGGAGTTGGCGCCGAAGTGCCCGGAGGGCAGGTGGGCCAGGGGTCCGTCGATCAGGTCGGCGAATACGGTTTCGATGATCGCGTGGCGGCGGTGGACGATGTCGGCCTGCGCGGTGGGCATGGTCGAGTTGGTGAAGAACGGGTGGTGGCGCCAGACCGGGAACAGCGCGTCGGGGTAGCGGGCGTCTTTGACCCGGCGCACCACCAGCCGGGCGGTGATCCGATCTTTGGTGGCGGCGAACGCGGTGTAGGGCACTTCGGCGATCTCGGCGTCGGAGATCCACGCGCCGGTGTCGGGGTCCTGGACCGCGCCCGGGTAGCGCACCGGGGTCCAGGCCGTGTCCGGGATGGAGGCGATGGCCCGTTGGATGGCCCGGTTTTTGATCATCACGAGGGAGAACTCGGCCTTGCCGCGCACACAGGCGCGGACCACCGCGCGGTTGCCGTAGGCCGAGTCGCCGCGGACCAGGATCTTCCCGGTGGCGCCGGCCGCCCGCGCGGTGCCGATCGCCTGGGCGACCATCCCTCCCGCGCCCTTGCCCGAGCCGGCCCTACCCGCGCGAAGCCGCATCCCGGCGATCACCGGCGCGGAGTGTTCGGTGCTGATCGTGGTGGCCAGTGGCGACAATCCCTTGCGCAGCACCTGCTTGCCGGCGATCTTGGTGTGCCCGTAGGAGGCTGCCTGCTTGGCGTGCCCGTAGACCGGGCGCAGCAACGAGTCGATGTCGATGAACGCCTGCTGCTCGATCCCGGCCAGCAGCAGCCCGGTGCGTTCGGCCAGGGCGCACAGGTGCTCGCGCAGCACCGATTCCAGCTGGCGGGCGTGGCCGAAGCTGAACTCGCGCAGCAGCACCCCCAGGGTGGAGGGTGCGTAGACGCCGTCGAACAGGATCGGCATCCCACCCGCGCGCAGCACGTCCAGGTCGTCGATGCTGTCCGCGCCGGCGCACATCCCGGCGATCACCCCGAGCAGCTTCGGTGCCGGGTTGGCCGCGCCCGACTTGATCCGCGGCGCAGTGATCGACACCTTCCCGGCAATGATCTCTGGTAGGCCGGTCTGCTCGGCCGGTCCGAGCAGCGGCACGAGCCCGGCATGCGACACGAGGTTGTCCTCGTCGAAGCGCGCAGAGCCAGCGGTGAATCTATGGGAGACTCGCACTGAAAGTGCCTCTCTCGAGCCGGGTTGATCGGTGCATCGCAACACCCATCATCCCAGCTCAGGAGGCACTTTCCTCATTCACACGCCGCTGCCCGACGCGGTTCATCTGCGGATCGAGGCTTAGCGGCCGGTGAGTTCGGCCTATCTGTTGAGGCACTCGAACCCGTGGCCGAGTCCATGGTGTCCACACCCGAGGCCGAGCTGTTAGCCGAGTGGTTGGCCGCCTTACCCGAGGAATACTGGTCGAACCGCCCGGGGCTAGTCCTGGCCCACGCGTCGTTGGCCTTCGCCCATGGAGCGCATGAATCCTCCTACAACGCAATGGAGCAGGCCTTGGAGGTGCTCCTCGACGCCGGGGAGCATGAGCGGGCGTCCATAGCGTTCTTCCGCCTGCTCCAAAACATGATCGCTTCAGGTACGGGTTCGCCCCGTCGGGTAGCCGCCGGGCAGCGATACGTACCCCGCCTCG
>DASUPQ010000798.1 GCA_036280995.1 Actinomycetota bacterium
CGCCTCGTGGTCCAGGCGTCCGCGGACGGCGATCACCCGGGCCAGGGCCTCCTGGACCAGGTGGTGGACGGTGTCCGGGTCGCGGGCCCGTACCACCACCCGCCGGAGCATCGGCTCCAGCTCCAGGATGTCCTCGTGCCGGGAGTCGGCGACCGGTGACGCAGCCGCATGGAGACTCTTGTCGATGATCTCCCCGTCTTGTTGTCACTCCTGTCCCGGACGACGGTGCGTAATGCGAGACGCCGACGTGCGTTGCATCCAGTAGAGGACGCCGCCGCCCGGCTGGCGTGCCCTGGACACCGATGTCCCGGGGCGGCGGTCAGGGCGGCCCCGCATGGGGGACGGGGTCACCGACCGCCGCCTCCGGACCGCGAGCCGAAGGCCAGCAGGAGGGGGCATGGAGGACTACGAGGACGGACAGGAGCAGGCGGTTCCCCAGCCGTCGTCGTCCCTCGGCGGGGACGCGCTGGACTCGGTCGTGCGTCCGGCCCTGGTCGCGGCGACCCGGTTGTTCCTGGTCGCCGGGGTCGCGCTGGTGCTGGTCGACGAGGCCGGCGAGCTGCGCGGGACGGTCGCCGCCGGCGACCTCGCCCAGGTCCTGGAGGACGCCGCCCCGCAGCTCTGGTCCGGCCCATCCCTGGACGTCCTGGCCGACGGCGCGCCGGTCCGCACCTCCAACCTCCGCGGCCCGGGCAGCTGGCCCGCCCTGGCCCGCCTGCCCGCCCTGGCCGGCGTGAACAGCCTCGTCTGCGTCCCGGTCGAGGGCGCGGCCGGCCCCATCGGCACCCTCACGGCCGTCCGCCGCCCGGCAAGGCCCTGGCCGGCCCAGGAGGTCGAGGGCCTGCTCGTCTACGCCGGCGTGGTCGCCTCCCTGGTCAGGGCGGCCGCCGAGTCGGAGCGCACCGCCCAGATCATCGACCAGCTCGAGCACGCCCTCCACCATCGGGTCGTGATCGAGCAGGCCAAGGGCATCCTGATGGAACGCGAGCAGCTCGACCCGGCCGGTGCCTTCGATCGCCTCCGCAAGGCCGCCCGGGCCGGCCGCCGCCGTGTCAGCGAGGTCGCCGCCGAGGTCGTGGCCGGCCACGAACTCCCCCCGCCCACCCCTTCGAACGGCAACGGCGGCCACCCTCCGGCATGATGGCCGAGGGGGCCCGACGCCACGACGCCCAGGAGGGACCCCCATGGAGGTGCTCTACACCGCCGAAGCCACCGCCACCGGCGGCCGCAGGAACGGCCGCGCCTGGTCCTCCGACGGCGCCATCGACGTCCAGATCAACCCCCCCAAGGAGGTCGGCGGCTCGGGCGAGGGCACCAACCCCGAGCAGCTGTTCGCCGCCGGCTACGCCGCCTGCTTCGACAACGCTCTCGCCAGCGTGGCCCGGATGGACAAGATCGACCCCGGCCAGACCACCGTCACCGCCCTGGTCGCCCTGGCCAAGCACCCCGAAGGGGGCTTCGCCCTCGACGTCGAGCTCCGGGTGACCGTTCCCGACCTCCCCCATGACGAAGCCGAGTCCCTGGTCGCCAAGGCCCACCGCCGCTGCCCCTACTCCCGCGCCACCAAGGGCAACGTGGACGTTCGCCTGGTCGTTCTCTGATCGTCCAGCTTGCTGGCTTCGGGCTCCCGGCGCCTGACCTGGGGGCCTCCCGTCGGTCCCGGGGTCCGGCCGACTGGCCGACTGTCCCCGGCCCCGGCTCCGTGCCGGTCAGGCCTGGCTGAGCGGCGCCTCCGGGTCGGTTCGCGGCGGATCCCACGGCAGGTCGAACCGGAACACCCGGAACGCCTCCCCGTACCTGAACGGCTGCTCGGCGGCCGAGAACTCCGCCATCCCCCGCACGAACCCCGCGTTCTCGCCGAAGTCCTCCCCGACCTGGGTGACATGGCAGGCCAGGCTCTCGATCTTCTTGTCGATGAAGTCCCCGATGTCGACGACCAGGTTCGGCTCCATGTTCATCATCAGCCAGACCGCGGTCAGCTTCACCGGCTCCAGCCCCTCGTCCAGCAGCTCCGGATAGGCCAGCCGCGTATCCGACCCCGGGATCACCGCCGCCAGCGTCGCCTCCCCGGCCGCCCGATGGTCCGGGTGGTTGATGTACCGGTCCGCGAAATACCGCGTCGTCGGATCGGTCGTCACTACCACCTCCGGCCGCACCCGCCGAATGAGCCGCACGATCTTCTCCCGAACCTCGAGCGTCGGCTCCAGCAGCCCATCCTCATACCCCAGGAACTCCACCCGGTCGACCCCGACCACCTTGGCCGCCGCTCGCGCCTCCACCTCCCGCAGCTCGGCCAGCCGCTCCCTGGTCATCTCCGGATCACTCGACCCCGCCGCCCCGTTGGTCACCAACGCATAGGTGACATGCGCCCCCTCCCGCACCCACCGGGCAACAGTTCCCGCACACCCAAACTCGATGTCATCGGGATGCGCCGTCACCACCAACGCCCTCGCCGGCGTCCAGTAGTCCATCCTCACAGCTCCCGGTCCTCGGCAGTTCCACTAACGAAGGCCAGCGCCCAGCAGTTCGCCAGTATTCCCTCGGTTCCAGCGCCGAAGGCGCTGCATGACGGTCGAGCAGGTAGCGGCGACGACGAGGATCCGATGGAGATCGAAGCCATCGCCACCCCGAGACGGTCATGGCCACAGCCACACAGCCATTCCCAACTCCGGACCGCCGGCTCAGGGGGGCCTGGAACAAGGCGAACCATCAGGCTCAAGCCCAGTCCTTCGATCAAGACCCTACCTTCTTGCCCGAACCTGGAGTAAAGTCGCTTTTGTACGGTTTGTTGATGACTGCGAGTCGATGAGCGGTTCGTTTGTCCACAGGTTCATCCTCGCCGGTTGTAGGCGCTCCGCCGGCCTCCTACCATCCGGCCCTCACCAAGAGGGACGACCATGTCTAGCGAAGATCATCTACGTGCTGCACCCCCGCATAAGCACCCTCGAGTTGGCCACAGTCTCGCGATGGCCATGGCCATCGTGTTGGTGACCGCTCTAGTGTTCGCGTTCGTCGTGATACAGGATGAGGACAGGCACACAAAAGCATCTGACGCCGGAGGGTCTAATGCAGCAGCGACCCTCCCAATGCACACCACAACCAGTATTGATCTGCAAACGGAACTCGTTGATCGGCTACGGGAGATTCTTGCCAGGCGAGAAACGGCCTATGGCCAGCGAGATCCAGATCTCCTAAGGACGATCTACACAG
>DASUPQ010000799.1 GCA_036280995.1 Actinomycetota bacterium
GGGCGGGGGACGGTCGCCACCTACCTGCTGTCGATGACGCACCACCGGGCCGTGGACGTGGTGCGGCGCGAGGAGAACCTGCGCCGCTGGCGGACCTCGGACGAGGGGCTGGAGTTCGAGCCCGACCCGAAGGCACGGGTCGAGGACGACGTGGTCGCGTCCGAGCGCCGGGCCGAGGTGCGGGCGGCGCTGGGGGAGCTGCCGGTCGCCCAGCGCGAGGCCCTGCTGCTCGCGTACTTCGGAGGCTACACCCAGCGGGAGGTCGCCGCCCTGGTCGGGGTGCCGCTGGGCACGGTGAAGACGCGCATGGCGGCCGGGATGCGCAAGATGAAGGAGGCGCTGCAGGACGCCGGTACCGAGGAGCACCCGTGGACACGCCAATGAGCCACAGCGAGTACGAGGAGCTCGCCGCCGGCTACGTGCTGGGTGCCCTCGAGCCCGACGACGAGCACGTCTTCCGGCGCCACCTCGAGGGCTGCGCGGCCTGCGAGGCCAACGTGCGCGAGCTGGAGGCGGTGGTCGGCGAGCTGGCCTACGCCGCGCCCCAGGTCGAACCGCCGGACACGGTCTGGGCGGGGATCCGCCGCGAGATCCGGCCGGAGGCGGCGCGCCGTCCCGCCGTCCCGCGGCCGGACACGGCCGGCGCCGTCGCCGGGACCGGGCGTCGCCGGCGCGGCCTGCGCGTGCTGCCGGGGCTGGCCGCCGCGGCCGCCATCCTGCTGGTGGTGGCGCTGTCGGTGTGGAACCTGAACCTGCGCGACGAGAACGCGGTCTACCGCGACCGCGTGGCCGCCCTCGAGCGGGCGACCCAGCTCGCCAACGACCCCAACGCCGCCCTGGTGACGCTGGACGACAGCCCCGGCCCGGCGGGCGCTGCGGCCACGGTGATCGCCTCCAGCCGCGAGGACCGGGGCGTGCTGATCGTCGAGAACCTGCCGGCGCTGGCCCGGGACCGCGTCTACGAGCTCTGGAGCGTGCCGGGAGGCGACATCGGCAAGGCCGAGAAGGCACTGGTCTTCCAGACCCTGCAGCGCCCGGGCACCCAGACGCTGCTGTTCGAGGCGCCGATCCAGCCGGGGACGGTGTTCGCGATCACCGACGAGCCAGGCCCCGACGGGAGCGCGAAGCCGACCACCCAGCCGATCCTGACCGGCCTCCCGCCGACCGCATGACCCGGCCGAACGTGGCGATAGCCCGGATTGGCTACGTTGGCCGTAGTCATACCGAGGGGTTCATCGTCGGTATGGTGGCATGCACACTGCACTCTGTACGAGAATCGGCACACTCGTGTGACCGGTTGTGTCCGCAAGTAGTTTTGGCCGCCCGACTCGAGGGGACGACATAGCCTATGACCCAGAGCCAGACGACGGCGCCTTCGCTCCTGGGGCTCGAGGAGGACGGCCGTGACCTCTTCGGGTTGGCCGCCCACAAGCTCAACACGCCGCTGGCCTGCATCCGTGGGTTCGTCTCCACCCTCCTGCAACGTGGCGACCAGCTCGACACCGAGACGGTCCAGCAGTTCCTCTCGCTGGTGCTGACCCAGACCGACCGCCTCCAGGGCCTGGTCAGGGACTTCCTCCTCCTGGCCCGGGTCAACGGCGGCATCGAGGCCCTGGCCCGGCCGTTCCGGCCCCGCGACGTGCTCCTCAACCTGGTCGACGACCTCGGCACCGAGGGGGTGAGGGTCCGCTTCGCCGGCGACGTCGACAGCGAGGCGGTCGGCGACGCCGAGCTGGTCAAGCTGGCCCTGCGCCCGCTGGTCGAGAACGGCCTCACCTACGGCCCGCGCCTCGGCATGGTCACCGTCACCGTCGACGCCGGCCCCCAGGGCACGGCCTGGGAGGTCCACGACGGCGGCTCGCGCCTCACCAACGAGCGCATCAGCCAGCTGTTCCGGCCCTTCACCCGCTCCGACGAGCCGGTGGAGCGGCGCGGCTCCGGGGCGGGCCTCGGCCTCACCCTGGCCAAGGCCTACGCCCAGGTCCTCGGCGGCGAGGTGGGCGGCAGGGCCGACGAACAGGGTACGGTCTTCTGGGTCAAGGTCCCGGCCCCGGCCGCCGAGGGAGCATAGGTGAGCGAAACGAGCAACCACGAGGAGAACGGCGCACCGACCAAGGTCCTGGTGGTCGACGACCACTCGGTGACCCGGCACGGTGTCGTCCTGCTGTGCAAGAACGCCGAGGGCGTCCAGGTCATCGGCGAGGCGTCCGACGGCAACGAGGCCATCCAGCAGGTCGCCGAGCTGCTGCCCGACGTCGTCCTGATGGACGTCGACATGCCGCGCCGCGACGGGATCAGCGCCACCAAGCAGATCCGCCAGGACCACCCGTCGGTCGGGGTGGTCGTGCTCACCGTCCACGAGGACCAGGAGACGATCTTCGAGGCCATCAAGGCCGGCGCGTCCGGGTACCTGCCCAAGTCGGCCACCCTCGACGACATCCGGTCGGCGGTCAAGGCGGTGGCCGCCGGGGGCTCGTTCCTGGACCCGGTGCAGGCGCGCAAGCTGCTGCACCAGTTCAACCGCTACGCCGACGAGACCAAGGCCGCGGCCGACATCTACTACCTGCTCACCGGGCGGGAGCGGGAGATCCTGGCCCTGCTGGCCGAGGGCCTGACCTCGCGGCAGATCGCCAGCCAGCTGGTCATCTCCGAGCGGACGGTCAACACCCACATCGGCAACATCTACCGCAAGCTCCACGTCAACAACCGGGTGGACGCGGTGCGGGAGGCCATGCGGATCCGTCTGGTCGAGCCCCCTAGGTAGTCCTCACCACCCAGCGTGTCCAGGTATTGACGCTTTCCCGAGCATCTGCGCAGAAATAGGTAGATCGGCTCAACAGATAGGGCGATGGGGGGCCGGAGCGGACGCCGTAGCATCGGCCTGAATGCTGTTCAGCTCAGAGCAGCCGAGTCTGGAGCTTCCGGTGCCGGCCCACGTGCTCGTCCTCGACGCCGCCGAAGGGATCGGGCCTTGGGCAAGGGATGCCCTGGCCCACGCCGGGCTTGCCTGCGCCCTGGTCAAGGAGAACATCGAGGCCCTGCGCAGCGTCGACGCCCAGTGGCCGGCCCTGGTGGTCGTGCCCCTGGACGAGGTCGAGCGCTGGGCGCCGGTGCTCGGCCGCCTGGGCGACGGCCCGACCACCGTCCCGGTCCTCGGCATGGCCAGCCGGGACGCCTCGGTCGACGTGACCCCGGCCCTGGCCCTAGGCGTCACCGACCTGCTCACCTACCCGTGCAATGGCGATGACCTGGTCGAACGGGTCACCTCATCGATGCGAGGGCGCCGCTCGGCCCGCGGGCCCGACCGCTCTGAGCCCGCCTCGCCCATGGCCCAGCTCCGCGCCGTCACCGAGGCCGCCGAGGAGGCCCTGCTGCGCACCGAGACGGCCGTGGCCAGGGTCAGCCGGGCCGAGGAGCGTGAGCACCTCCGCCAGGCCAGGGACTCGCTGTCGCACTCGCTGCAGGTGATCCTCGGCACCATGATCGGCAGCGCCGAGGCCGCCGGGCCGGGCCGCGAGGGCCACTCGCGCCGGGTCGCCACGATCACCCGGGACCTGACCGACGCCCTCGGCTGGCCGCCCCTGCGGGTCAGGGGCATGGAGCTGGCCGGGCTGTTCCTCGACATCGGGATGCTGGCCCTGCCCTCCGACCTGCTGTCCCCGCGGGGGCCGCTGGAGCCGGCCGCGGTCGAGCTGCTGCAGGGCCACGCCGACATCTCCGGCGACATCCTGGAGCCGCTGGCCCGGGTCGGCCTGCCCGTGGCCGCCGTCCGGGCCCACCACGAGCGCCTCGACGGCTCCGGCTACCCGCGCGGCCTGCGCGGCCGGCAGGTGCCGTTCGGCGCCCAGATCCTGGCTGTCGTGGACACCTGGGCCGCCCTGACCCGGCCCCGGCCCCACCGCCCGGCCATGGGGGAGCGGGAGGCGCTGGCCGTGCTGCGCCAGCAGGCCGGTCTCGGCCGCCTGCCCGGCAAGCTGGTCGACGCCCTCGAGCCGCTGGTGCTGTCCGGCCGGCTCGAGCAGGGCGGTGGCGGCCAGCAGCCGGGCGGCGAGCCCGACGACCCTGACGACCCGTCGTCACGGATGCCCCAGCCCCAGCGCCTGACCGTCGCCGCCCAGCCGGCCCTCTCGCTCTAGTCGAGGGTGAGGATGCGGCGAACCCGTTGGGCGGAGCGCGGCGTCACCTCGGTCGAGTACGCCCTGATGGTCTCAATCATCGCCCTGCTCCTCGTGGCCGGCGTGGTGGCCCTCTACAACGCCGTCCAGGAGCGCTTCGACCAGAACGCCGACTGCGCCGAGCAGGCGTACGAGCAAGCCGGCTGTTGAGTGGACAGGAACGGGTGGGTAATTCTGCCGAAGTCCGATCTGCACCAGACCCGATGGGCATGTGACCCCTTGGGCGACTAGGTTCCCCTGCGATGCGTTGGCGAGACACGCCCGCAAATGGACGGGT
>DASUPQ010000800.1 GCA_036280995.1 Actinomycetota bacterium
GTGGGGAGACGTAGCCACCCGGGCATGAGTTCCGGGCCACGGCCGACCCGCCGGGATGGCCCTCATCCCGTCTCCTCGCCGTCGGCGTGGGCGCCCGGTTCGCCCACCCGGATCTGGTCGGTCTCGGAGTCGAACTCGTCCTCGATCTCGCCGACGATCTCCTCGAGCACGTCCTCCAGGGTGATGATCCCGACCGCCTTGTCGTGCTCGTCGACCACCAAGGCCAGGTGCTGGCGGTCGCGGCGCAGCGACTCCAGCAGCTCGTCGAGCACAACGCCGTCGGGGACCCGGCGCAGCGGCCGGGCCAGGTCGCGGAGGCTGGCCTCGCCGTCCCGGCCGGAGGCACCCAGCAGGTCCTTGGCGTGGACGACCCCCAGGGCGGTGTCGAGGCCGCCGTCGGCCTCGCACAGCGGGAACCGGGTGTGGCTGCGGTTGGCCCCGTTGACCTGGTCGATGGCCTCGGCGACGCTCTGGTCGACGGTGAGCAGCTCCACCTGCGGCTCGGGCACCATCGCCTCCCGGGCCCGTCGGTCGCCGAAGGTGAACACATGCTCGGTGACCTCGTGCTCGGCGGGGGCGATCATGCCCTCCTGGCGGCTCTGGCGGACCAGCTGGCGCAGCTCGTCCTCGCTGTGGGGGGCGTGGCCGGCCTCGCTGGCCGGCGGGATGCCGAAGGGCCGCAGGACCAGGTTCCCGAGCCAGTTGAGCAGGTCCACGATCGGCTTGGTGGCGATGTAGAACAGCCGCATCGGGGGGGCGAAGGCCAGCCCGGTCGGGCGGGTGCGGGCGATGGCCAGGCTCTTTGGGGCGAGCTCACCGACGACCACGTGCAGGACCGACACCAGGGCGTAGGCGATCGCGAACGAGATCGCGGCCGAGCCGACGCCCGCGAACCCGCCGAGCGGCTCCAGCACCGGCCCGAGGAGCTTGGCGACGGCGGGCTCGCCGGCCAGGCCGAGGCCGATGCTGCACAGCGTGATGCCGAACTGGCAGGCCGAGAGGTAGGCGTCGATGTGCTCGACGGCGTGGCGCAGGGACCGGGCGCCGCCGACCCCGTCGGCCTCCAGCTCGGCGACCTCGGTGGGGCGGATCCGGGTGATGGAGAACTCGGCCGCCACGAAGAAGAAGTTGCCGGCGATCAGGACGACGATGAGGGCAAGCTGAACGACCATCGGGACCGGGCTACCCGGTGGACGGCCCCGTCACACCGTCGGCCAGGGGGTCGGCCGGCTGCCCGCGCCGCCGCCACGCCTCGGCCAGCTCGGCCTCGCGGCCCTGGTCGGACGGCCGGTAGTAGCCGCCGCGGACGCCCTCCGGTAATACCAGCCGTGCGGCGTCGGCGAAGATCTGCAGTCATCTCCGAAAACAACTGCTGAGCTGTGCCCGAGACGCTAGGCGACGGCCGTCGAGGCAGGCGGGGCCGCCTGGCCAACCGCCAGACCGGGTCGGTCACCGTGGTCGTGCCCGCCGGTCCCTCCAGCGTAGCGCCACCCCAGCCCCCTCAAGCCCGGCCTTACCGCCGCGGCCGCCCCCCAGACCAGTTACACTCGCGGCGCTGCCGGCCGTACTTGACCGGCCTGGGACCCCATCGCTGCGCCTCTTTTGGGGACTAGCAGGCACCCCGCCTGCTCACCGCCCCGGGAGGCAGCGCCGATCGGCGAAGACGGCACAACTGGCCAAGTCCACCGGAGCGAGTGCCTCGCTTCGCTTTGGCTGGCGGATGGTGGTCCGCTAGTTGTCCTCGGCGACCTTGGTGGGCTCGGTCGGCTTCTTAGTTTTGCCATTCTGTGTGGCCTTGGGATCAGCGGTGCCATCGGCAGGCAGTGCCTGGTCCCGCTGCATGCGGGTCCGCTCCAGCAGTCCGCTGATCTCGCCGTGCACCCGACCCAGGTCGTCCAACAGCCCATCGCGGAACGCGCGCACCTGATCGGTCTCCTCCACCACCGCCGCCCGCTCCTGCTCCACCTCGGCGCGGATCTGCTCGGCCACCTCCCGAGCCTGCTCCAGCACCTTCTGCGCCTCGGTGGTGACATCGGCCC
>DASUPQ010000801.1 GCA_036280995.1 Actinomycetota bacterium
CGGCGACCACTCGATCGGCTATCCGGACGTGCGCGCCCTCCCACATCCACGGGCGGCTCGGCATCATCCACTTCGACCGGCACATCGACATGGCCGTGCGCACCATGGACGAGCGCATGCACCACCAACTGGTCGCACGCCACCGACCTGCCTAACGTCCCTCCGAGCAACCTCGTCCAGCTGTGCATCGGCGGATGGATCGGCAACCGGGCCGGCGTCGAGGTGGCCGAGGAGCGCGACACCACGCCATCGACCCCGGGGTTCGCCCCCGGCACCGTGACGCCCGAGCCCGGCGGGCTGCTGCCCCGCGAGGCCCTCAAGGCGGTCCGCATGGCCGCCCGGGAAGGGCTCTGCGGCATGGAGCTGGTCGAGATCGCGCCGCCCTACGACGTCCACGACATGACCGCCCAGCTCGGCGCCCGCATCATCATGGACGTCCTGGCCACCCTGGTCGACGCCGGCCACCTTGGCCGGCGGTCACGCTCGTCGTGACGCTGGCGTAACGCTGCCGGAGCGGTCGGGGCGCATCCTGCTCACGAACCAGCTTGTGAACCAGATCACAAGGAGGACGTCATGAGCAGCCTGATCGCCAGCTCCCCGACCCGCCGTCCCGCCGTCCGCGACGACGCCGCCGTCTCCGCCGACCTGGACCGCGAGCACGAGACCGGCCGGTCCTGGCTCTGGAACCTGGTGCAGGCGCTGGCCTACGCCGGCGCGTCCTACGACCCGACCGCGGCCCTGGCCGCCCGGCGCCTGGCCCGCCTCCGCGACGAGGAGCTCCGCCGGGCCCGGTGAGCGGCGCTCACCCGGCGACGGTCCCGCCGGGCCGGTCCCATCCCGGCAGGCCCGGGCTCGGGCCCTGGTGGAGCTCTGGGACCACGGCCGCCGCCCGGCGGGAGCGCCGGGACCTGGTAGCCGCCGCCGCGCCCCCGAGCCGAGCCCACCGACCCCGCATCCCCCGACCACTCTCCGTGCCATCCGCCCGGTCCTGCCTCCTTCGACGCGGCGCCCTGCCCGCGGTTCCCGCCCGGTGCCTGACCCACCGTTCAGGAGTGCGGTAGGCTGGCCGCGTCCGTTCACTGTCGAGGACGCGGGAGGTGAGGCCGCTGTGAGCAGCAGCCAACCTCCGAGTCCCCGCTGACGCCGGCCTCGTCTCGGCGTCACTGGCGGGGCCTGCGCGTCCGCGCGGCCCCGTTCCCGGTCCCTGCGCAAGCTGCGTCCTCGATAGGAGGTCTCTCATGGGTGAGCGGCGTCCCCGCGTGCTGCTCCCGAACCGGCGTGCCGGTCGCGGCTGGAACGGCCAGCGGCAGCCACCGGCGCCCGAGGTGTCGATGGAGCCGCGGCCGGCGGCCCCGGCCGCCCCGGCCGCGACCGTCGAGCAGAGCGTGGTCGCCGCCGCCATCTACCGGGACGGGCGCCGCGTCGACAGCCCCCCGACGGTGGCCGAGGCCGGCAGGCGGCTGCGCGACCAGCCGGGCACCATGGCCTGGATCGGGCTCTACCGCCCGGCCGAGGCCCAGCTGCTGGCCGTGGCCGAGGAGTTCGGGCTGCACGAGCTCGCCGTCGAGGACGCCATCGTCGCCCACCAGCGCCCCAAGCTGGAGCGCTACGGCGACACCCTGTTCGTGGTGCTCCGCGCCGCCCGCTACCTGGACGACGTGGAGGAGGTCGAGTTCGGCGAGATCCACGTGTTCGTCGGCTCGAACTTCGTCCTCACCGTCCGCCACGGCCAGGCCCCCGACCTGGCCGCCGTGCGCCGGCGCATGGAGGGCGACCCCGACCTGCTCCGGCTCGGTCCCGAGGCGGTGCTGTACGCGATCCTTGACGGCGTCGTCGACGGCTACGCCCCGGTGGTGGCCGGCCTCCAGAACGACATCGACGAGATCGAGACCGAGGTCTTCCGCGGCGACCCCAAGGTGTCGCGGCGCATCTACGAGCTGTCGCGCGAGGTGATCGAGTTCCAGCGGGCCACCAGCCCCCTGCTCGGCATGCTCGACGGCCTCATGGCCGGGTTCGAGAAGTACGAGACCGACGAGGAGCTGCAGCGCTACCTGCGCGACGTGGCCGACCACGCCACCACCGTGGCCGAGCGGGTCGACGGCTTCCGCCAGATGCTGGGCGACATCCTCACCGTCAACGCCACCCTGGTCAGCCAGGCCCAGAACGAGGAGATCAAGAACCTCACCGAGGCCAGCTACGACCAGAACGAGGAGATCAAGAAGGTCTCGGCCTGGGCGGCCATCCTGTTCGCCCCGACCCTGATCGGGACCGTCTACGGCATGAACTTCAGCCATATGCCCGAGATGGAGTGGGTCTTCGGCTACCCGTTCGCCCTGGCCCTGATGGCCCTGGTCAGCTTCACCCTGTACGCGATCTTCAAGCGCCGCGGCTGGCTCTGACCACCGCGCCCGCCGGCGGGGGAGCGGCGCGGCCCTGCCGGAGACCCGGGCCAGCGCCGCCGTCGTGCCGGACAGCACCTCGTCACGCGCTGCTCTCGTCGGTGCCGTTGCTGTCGTTGCCGCTCCGCCCGGGACAGTCGGTGGCGGAGCGGTCCTGGTCCTGCCCATCGTCCTGGACGGTCGGACCCGGTCCCGGACCGGCCCGCACAGCGGGCGGGCGCCCCTCGGGGCGCCCGCCGCTCGGCCCGGAGGCGCTAGGGCGTGGTGCTGGTCGTGGTCGAGGAGTCGGAGCTGCCGACCTTGCTGGCCACGGCCTCCTTGGCCTGGTCGGCCTTGGCCTGCGCCGTCTCGGTGACCCGGTCCTTGCCGACGCTGACGGTCCGGTTGACCTCGCCGGTCAGGCGCTGGACACCCGGGTTCTCCCGCAGCTTGCCGGCCGCGTCCATGATCTGCTGGTAGCGCTCCTGGCCCGCCTTGGTGCCCATCACGTACCCGGCGCCCAGCCCGACCAGGAATCCCGACTTGAACCGCATTGGCACCTCCTGAAGACGATCACTCATGAGCATGTCTACCCGCCCTGGCCGATCGAAACCCCGTACTGTTGCCCTGCTCGCCGGCCGGAAGGAGGTACCAGTGCGGGCCGTCGCCTCGCCGCCGGGTCGGCCGGGCCAGGAGGAGGCCGTCGCCGGCGACGGCGCCCTCCCGCCGCTGCCGCGCTGGGCCTGGCCGCTGTGCTGGGCCGTCCTGGCCGTCGCGATCGGGTTGCTGGTCCGCCTGCCCGGGCCGGCGACCCTCGACCCGGACGAGCACGCCGCCGTCCTCTACTTCGACCGCCTGGTCGCCGCCGAACGGCTCGAGGAGCCGCTGCTGTCGTCCCCCAAGCCCCTGCTCACGGTCGTCCACGGGCTCGCCTGGCGGGCCGGCCAGGACTGGCGGCTCCTGGAGGCGCTCGCCGTCGCCGCCTTCGCCCTGGCCGTCGTCTGCCTGGCCAGGGCGGCCGGCCGCCTGGGCGGCCTGCCCGCCGCGGCCGCCACCGTCATCGCCGTCGCCGGCTCGGGCCCGCTGGTGCTCCAGTCCGCCCGGGGCAACTCGATGGTGTTCGCCCTGGCCGCCTGGTCGGTCGCCCTCGACGCCCTGACCAGGGGCGGCGGGCCCGCGTGGGGGCTGGCGGCAGGCGCCCTGGCCGTGGCCGGGCTGGCCAGGGCCGAGAGCTGGCTGCTGCTGCCCCTGACCGCCGCCTACGGACTGGTCGCCTGGCGGCGCGGCGACCGCCGGGCCCTCCTGCTGGTCCTGCCCCTGGCCGCCCCGCTGCTGTGGCTGACCCACGACTGGCTGCTGACCGGCGACCCGCTCTATGCGGTGCGGGTCCCGGGCCGCTACACCGACCTCGTCACCGGCCGCCAGGTGGTCCCCCCAGGCGACTGGCTGGCCCTGGTCGCCCGGCGGTATGCGGCCGACCCGCTCCTGCTCGTCCTGGCCGCCGCCGGCGCCGTCTGGCTGGCCCGCCGCCGCGCCTGGCTCTGGCTGGCCGCGCTGGGCGTGACCGGGTTCGGGGTCCTCACCCTCCTGGGCCTGGAGGCCTGGCGCGGCACCTACGTCTCCTGGCGCTACTTCGACCCCGCCGACGTCGCCCTCCGCCTGGCCGCCGCCCTCGGCGCCGCCGCCCTGGCCACCTGGGCCGCCGGCCGCCTGGCCGGCCGGTCGCGGCCCCCGGGTCCGGCCGGCCGGTCGTGGCCGTCCACGGTGGCCGCCGCGGCCGGGGCGGCGCTGCTGGCCGGGGTGGCCTGCTGGCCGCTGGCCCCGGCCGACCCCCTGGTCGACTCGACCCTCGACCGCGACACCCGCCTGTCGGCCAACACCGCCACCGCGATCGCCGTGCTCGCCCCCGTGGCCGCCGACCCGGGCGCGGTGGTCACCGTGTCGGGGCCGCAGCGGCTCCGGGTCGCCGTCGAGCTCGGCCTGCCCCTCGGACGGGTCCGGGACCTGTTCCTGGCCGGCCTGGCCGCCCCCCTCGACCGCGCCCTGGCCGGCAGCGCCGCCGTGTTCCACGACGCCGACGGCGACCGGCCTCCCGGACGGTTCGCCCCCCTCTCCACCACCACCCCGACCCGTGTCGGGGGAGTGGTCCTGACGCCCCTTCGCACCGACCCCGAGCGCGGCCTGTACGTGCACGAGGTGGCGGGGTCGGGAGCGTGAAGAAGCGGAACGGCCCGCGACCACGGTGGGTCACGGGCCAACGCTCCGGGGGCGAGACTCGAACTCGCAACCAACGGATTAACAGTCCGCTGCTCTGCCGGTTGAGCTACCCCGGAAGGGCCGTGCCGCTCAGAAGGGCACTGACCAACCCCATGATGCTCCGGTGGGTTGGGCTGCAACTGTAACTGACCGTCACGCAACCATGCACATGCTTGGCATGCCCGATCGACGGGTCTGCGACCGCCCGGTCCGGCTTCCCGAACTGCGACGGCGGGATCCCCGTCAGCGCCGACCAGTAGGCGATCGTGGCGGCCAGGTCGAGCCCCTCGTGCGGATAGAGGCGGACCCGCAGCCGCGACTCGTCGATCTCGAAGAACCGTCGCAACCAGCAGCAGAAGAAGAGGATCATGCGGGGATCGCTCTTGGCGAAGCGGACCGCACCGTACCGTTTCGTCCCCTCCCCCGCGTACAGGGCGACCCCGGCCACGAGGAACTCCCGCTCGGTCAGCCGGCCGATACGAACCCGCCCTCCTCGGCCAGCCGGTCGATCTCGGCCCGGCGGCGGCGCTGCAGGGCGTCGGGGGCCACGCCGCCAGCCACGGGGCGGCGGCCTGAC
>DASUPQ010000802.1 GCA_036280995.1 Actinomycetota bacterium
AGGGGCGGATCGACTGGCGCATTCACGACCTGGCCGAGGACCCTGGGGCGGTGGCGCCGGCCGACCTGGTGGTCTTGCACCGGGTGGTGTGCTGCTACCCCGACTATGAGCGGCTGCTTGCCGCCGCCGCCGACCATGCGCGGCGCGCCCTGGTCTTCAGCTATCCGCCCCGCAACCCGCTCTCCCGTGCGTTCTATGGGGTGTTCAACCTGGTGATGCGGCTGACCCGAAGCAGCTTTCGGGGCTTTGCCCATCCGCCAGGTGCGATGCTGGCGGTGCTGGAGGACCATGGGCTTCGGCAAACGTTCCAGCGTCGCAGCCGCATCTGGCAAGTCGCTGGCCTGGAGCGGGCTTCGTAAGCGGGCGGCGCCCGCATGACAGGAATGTGGTGTGACCAGCAACGGGCGTCGATCGCGGCCGGGGCCGCGCCTGGTCGCAGCTCACGCCAGCGAGTTGCACCAGCGCCCGCCTCAGGCGTCGGCGGCCTCCGGCAGCGCTTGGTCGGACTGGGGCTGGCGCTCTGGCTCCAGCGGCGGGCGCTGGATCCCGTGCTCTCGAACCAGCCACAGGACCAGGAGCGCACCGGCGAAGCTGAGCAGCGCGGCCAGGGTCAGCATGGCGTTGAGGCCGGTGAGGAACCCGTCGCCAGCCGCATTCGCGACGACCTGCCGGGCCTGCGGGGAAGCCGCGGCGAGGGCCTGGTCTAGGCTGCCCGAGGAGGCGGCCTCGATGAGCTCGCGCGGACGTTCGCCGCTCGCGGCCGGAGTCCCCGCCAGCAGCTCGGCGATCCTGTCGGCGCCGCGGCCGACCAGGATCGCCCCCCACACCGCGATGCCCACGGCGATGCCGACCTGCCGGAAGGTGTCGTTGATGCCGGCCGCCATACCGCTGTGCTGGTTGGGCGCCACGCTCACGGCCACGGCCGCGATCACCGGGTTCAGCAGGCCGACCCCAGCGCCCGCGACCAGGAAGCCGCCCAGCAGGGTCGTCCACCCGGATCCGGCCTGGATCCCCGACATCAGCAGCAGGCCGATCCCGGTCATGGCAAGGCCCACGCTCAGCAGCAGCCGCGCGGGCACCCGCGAGAGCAACGCCCCGGCGATCGGGCCGACCAGGAAGGCCAGCAGCGTAATCGGCAGATAGCGTAGCCCCGCCGCCAGCGGCGCGTAACCGAGGTAGTTCTGCAGATACAGGGTGAGGTAGAGGAACATCGCCAGCAACGAGCCCGACATGGTGAACGCCGCCACCTGCACCCCGGTGAACGACGGCCGCCTGAACAGCCCGAGCGGCAGCATCGGTTGGCGGACCCGGCGCTCGATGGCGATGAAGGCCACCAGCAGGACGGTGGAGCCGGTCAACAGCGACACGATCAGGCGGCTGCCCCAGCCCTCAGCGTTGCCGCGAACCAGCGCCAGCACCAGCAAAAACAGCGCGCCGCTGAAGCTCGCCACGCCCGCCCAGTCGACGCCAGTTGCGTTGGGGTCACGGCTCTCGCGCAGCTTCCGGTAGGTCACCGCCAGCGCCGCCACCCCGACCGGGAGGTTGAGGGAGAAGATCGACCGCCATCCCAGCCCGTCGGTGAGCGCCCCGCCCACCAGCGGACCGATCGCCACCGCCATGCCGATGGTGGCGCCGTACAGCCCCATGGCCGTGCCGCGCTGGGGCCCGGCCGGGAACTCCTGGGCGACCAGGGCCAGGGAGACGGCGAACAGCACCGCCCCACCCACGCCCTGGAGCGCGCGGGCCAGGCTGAGCAGGGTCGGATCCGGCGCCAGCGCGCACAACAGGGAAGCGGCCGAGAAGATCACCAGCCCGGCGGCGAACAGCCGGCGGCGCCCCAGCCGGTCGGCCAGCGAGCCGGCCGCCAACACCAGCGCGGCCAGCGTCAGCGCGTAGGCGTCGACCACCCATTGCAGGTCGGTGAAGCTGGCGCCCAGATCCTGGCGGATCGACGGCAGCGCCACGTTCACGACCGTGATGTCGAGCAGGAGCATGAACGTCGCTACCGAGACCACGAGCAGGGTCCACCACTTGCGGTGCATGGGAAGCCGATCTCCTTGTCATGCGGGCCGGGCTTGGTCCAGCCAGACCTCCTACCAGAAGGACGATCGGTGACCCGCCCGATACGACAACCTCACCAGGACATCACGCCAGGGCGTGCATGCGATGCCCGACCGGTTAGCGGCAGGTCACCCGACACCCAGGAAGGACGCAGCACGACCGAAGACGCGCCCTCGGCCGTCGCATGGGCAGGGTCAACGCCGGGGCTAGGTCCAGGTGATGCGCTGCTGGAGGACGGCCTGTTCGGCGGGGTTGGCGGTCAGCTCCAGGGCGAGACGGTCGGCGACGCGGGCCTGGTCGGGGTGGCCGAGCTCGCGCAGCAGCTCGGCGCGGGTGGCGTGGTACAGGTGATAGCGGTCCAACACGCCGGCGAGGGCGTCCAGCTCGGCCATGGCGGCCCCCGGCCCTGAGGCATAGCGCAGGGCGATGGCGCGGTGCAGGCGGGTCACCGGGGACGGCGCGAGCACCAGCAGCATGTCGTACAGCAGCACGATCTGCTCCCAATCGGTGTCCTCCCAGCGTTCAGCCTCGGCGTGGCAGGCGACGATCGCGGCCTGCAGCTGGTACGGCCCCGGGCGCTGGTACCGGGCGGCGCGCGTGAGCAGCCGAGTCGCCTCGCCAATCGCCCCGTGGTTCCACTGTGACC
>DASUPQ010000803.1 GCA_036280995.1 Actinomycetota bacterium
CCGGTGGCGACGTGTTCGACGACACCACCCCCCCGGGCGCCGAGGACGACGGCGCCGAGGAGCCGGCCGCCGACCCCCACGGCAACATCAACAACCTGCCCCTCAACAGCGGGATCCAGACCGGCACGGTCTTCAACTCGGTCCCCTACGGCGAGGTCCCCGCCAACACCCCGCAGGTGCTGATCCAGCGTCCGGGCAGCGGCCGCATCATCCCGCTCAACCGGGAGCTGACCGTCCGGGCCCGCTTCGACAACTTCGAGCCCGGGTTCTTCTCCAACCCCCAGGCCGAGTACGGCGTCGGGACCCAGCGGCTGAACGCCGAGGGCAACGTCCAGGGCCACAACCACGCCTGCTTCCAGCGGGTCGCCCGTGACGGCAGCGTGCCCGCCGAGACCTGCGCCTCGTTCGTGGTCATGTCCCAGGAGGGCGACTCCGACGTCCTCACCGGCATCGCGCCGCCCCTCACCGAGCCCGGCCGCTACCGCCTCTGCGTGGACGCCGCCGCCGGCAACCACTACCCCGCCACCCGGGCGTTCGCCCAGCGCGGCGGCCCGGTCGACTGCGTCCGCGTGCTGGCCATGGACTTCCGCCAGCTGCGCAACCAGTAGTTCGTCCGTCCCGCGTCAGTCAGTCCCCGACACGACGACTCAGGAGGAGCACCCTTCATGCTCAGAAGAGTGACGATGGCGGCGGTGGTCGCCGTCGTGGCCGCCGCGATGGTGGCGCCGGCCGCCCTCGCCCAGGACGACTACGGCACGACCCAGGTCGAGTACGGCCAGGACGTCTACGGCGGCACCGAGGGCGGCACCGAGACCGAGGCGGCCACCGGCGGCGCCCAGTCGACCGGCGCCTGGACCAAGTTCTCGGCCAAGCTGTCCGGCGACAACGAGGTCGGCGGGGGCGACCCCGACGGCAGCGGCACCGCGGCGGTCAAGACGCGCGGCACCGAGGTCTGCTACGACCTGAAGTGGACCGGGGTCGACGTGACCATGGCCCACATCCACAAGGGCGCCGCCGGCACCAACGGCGACGTGGTGGTCAACTTCTTCGCCAACGAGAGCCCGCTGGACGCCAGCAGCAAGTCCGGCTGCGTCCAGGCCAAGGCCGCCGTGGTCAAGGGGCTGGCCGCCAACCCCTCCAACTACTACGTCAACCTCCACTCGCCCGAGTTCCCCAAGGGCGCCATCCGCGGCCAGACCGCCCTGCTGAGCGGCAACGGCGAGCTGGCCTTCACCGGCGGTCCCATGTCCAAGGGCCTGATGCTGCTGGGCCTGTGCGTGATCGCGGCCGGGTCGACGCTGCTGGCGGTTGGCCAGCGGCGGCGGGTGGCCTACCACCGTCCCCGCCACTGACCGACGACAACTGACAACCCACGACATGCAGCACCTTGGCGACCCGGTGGACGGCCGTCCGTCGAGGAGGGAGCGGACGGTCCGGAGGTCCGAAGGCGGCGTCGGCACCACTGACGCGAACCTGGGGACGCGGACCACTCGCACCGGACGCCAGGCAGGCAGGGAGGGGCAGGCTACGGGAGACCTGCCCCTCCCGCCGCCATCTTCACTGCCCAGCGGCGTCATCGACGGGATGCTCCTCGGTGTGCTGGTCTGGGCAGTGCTCGTCCTCACGCTGCTGCCGGCGCTGCAGGCGTCGATGGCGGCACTGTTCCCGACACTGCTGCTGAGCCTGGGCGCCGGCGGCGTGGTCGGCCCGGGCGTGCAGGCCGCGCTGCGGGGCGGCCGGGCCCGCCGGCTCCGGCTGCCGGCGGCGGCCGCGGCCGGTCTGGGCCGGCGCCGGGTCGTCATCCTCGGCGGCGGGTTCGGCGGCGTCAGCGCCGCCCGCCGCTTCGAGCAGCTCCTCCCCTGGACCCCGTGGCTGGACGTGACCCTGGTCAGCCAGCGCAACTACCTCCTGTTCACGCCGATGCTGGCCGAGGTCGCGGCCGGGGCGGTCGAGGCCGGCAACGTCGGGGTGCCGCTGCGCGCGGCCTGCCCCCGGACCCGCTTCCGGCGGGCCGAGGTGCTCGGCGTCGACCCCGACCGCAAGGTCGTCCACCTGCGCCGCGGCGACGCCCTCGAGGCCCTGCCCTACGACCAGCTGGTGCTCGCCCTCGGCGCGGTGCCGAACTTCCGCGACCTGCCCGGCGTCGCCGGCAACGCCCTCACCCTGGCCACCCTTGAGGACGCGCGCCGGCTGCGCGACCACGTCCTGTTGCGGCTCGAGCAGGCCGACCACGAGCCCGACCCGGCCGAGCGCCGCCGCTGGCTCACCTTCGTCGTCGCCGGCGGCGGGTTCGCCGGCACCGAGGCCGTGGCCAGCCTGTTCGACCTGGTCCACGCCGTGCTCCGTTACTTCCCCCGCATCCGCGCCAGCGAGCCCCGCTTCGTGCTGGTCCACTCGCGCGAGCGCATCCTGCCCGAGCTGGGCGACCGGCTGGCCGGCTACGCCGGCGACAAGCTGGTCGCCCGCGGCATCGAGCTGCGCCTCGGGGTCACGGTGGCCGGCGCCGACCCCGACGGGGTCGAGCTCAGCGACGGCGAGCGGGTGGCGGCCCGCACCCTGGTCTGGGCCGCCGGGACCCGCCCCAGCCCGGTGCCGCTGGCCGGGCCGGGCGGCGTCGCCGCCCCGGGCCAGGGGGCGGTGCCGGTCGACCGGACCCTGCGGGTGCGGGGCACCGACGACATCTGGGCGGTGGGGGACTGCGCCCGCATCCCCGACCTCTCGCGCCGGGGCGCCGCCTGCCCGCCAACGGCCCAGCACGCGGTCCGCCAGGGCCGGGCCGTGGCCGACAACGTCGTCGCCGCCCTGACCGGCGCCGAGCCCGAGCCGTTCCGCTTCCGCGGCCTGGGGTTCCTGGTGCCGCTGGGCCGCCAGAGCGCCGCCGCCGAGCTGCGCGGCATGCGCTTCTCCGGCCTGCCCGCCTGGCTGCTGTGGCGCGGCGTCTACCTGTGGAAGCTGCCCGGGCCGCAGAAGCGGCTGCGGGTCCTGCTCGACTGGACCGTCGAGCTGCTGTTCCCCAGGGACATCGCCCTCACCGCCTCCGAGCGGCACCCCGCCCCCAGATCCACCCCATGAAATGAGCGTGGCCAGCGTCTCGACCGCCAGGGGGGGCGGTCACCCCTCGGCCGCCCGGGCGGTGGCCGCCGGCGCCCCGGCCGGGATCGTCGGCGGGCTCGCCTTCGGCGCCGCCATGGCCCAGCTGGGCGTGCTGCCGACGGTGGCCACGCTGGTCGGGCTGGGCTCGTCGCGGGCCGGGTTCGCCGTCCACATGGCCATCTCGGCGGTGGTCGGGGCCGGCTTCGGGCTGCTGGTCCGGCGCCAGCGCTGCGGGCCCAGCGAGACGGTGTTCCTCGGCGCCGCCTACGGCGCCCTGTGGTGGTGCATCGGGCCGCTGACGCTGCTGCCCCTGGCCCTCGGCCAGGCCCCGGCCTGGGAGGTGGCCGCCGCCCAGCGCGAGTTCCCCAGCCTGCTCGGCCACCTGCTGTTCGGGATGGGGACGGCGCTGGTGTTCGTCGTCCTGCACGGCCCCGGCGACCAGGGGCGGGCCAGGCAGGCGGTCGGCGCCGGGACGCTGCTGCGCGGGCTGGCCGCCGGCGGGCTGGCCGCCGCGGCGCTGGCCGCGGTCCTGGAGAACCGGGCCCCGGCGGTGGCCGCCGGGGCGGCCGTCGGGCTCGCCCAGGCGGTCCTGTCCCCCCGCTCCGACCAGGGGATCGGGGCCGCGCTGGTCCGCGGCCAGGCCTACGGGTTCGTGGCCTGGGTGGTGGGGGAGCTGACCGTGCTGCCCCTGCTGGCCGACGAGGGGCTGCGCTGGTCGCTGGTCGAAGCGCGGGCCAGCTTCCCCGGCCTGCCCGGCTGGCTCCTGCTGGGCGCGCTGGCCGCCGCCGGCCGCACCGTGCTCGACCGCCTGGCCCCGCTGCTGTCATCGGAGCACCTGCGCGCCTACCGGGGCGCCACCGCCGGCAGCGGCGTGCTGGCCGCGGCCCTCCGCGGCGCGGTGGCCGGGCTGGTCGGCGGGGCGGTCATCAGCCAGCTGATGCTGCACGGGGCCGTGCCCGAGGTCGCCGAGCGGCTCACCGGCTCCAGGGGGCCGCTGGCCGGGATCGCCGTCAACCTGGGCATCGGGGTCGCCATCGGCGTCTCCTACGGGCTGCTGTTCCGCCGGCTCGGCCAGGACGTCACCTGCGCCCTCGGCTGGGGCCTGTCCTACGGGTTCCTGTGGTGGGTCCTGGGCCCGCTCACCCTGCTGCCGGCCCTGCTCGGCGGCGACCCCGAGTGGACCGCGGCCGCGGCCGGCGGGTCCCTGTCCGCCCTGGCCGGCCACCTCGTCTACGGCGGCTGCCTGGGGGTTGCATTCCACCTGCTGGAGGCGCCGTTCGGGGTCCCGTGGCTGGCCCGGACCCGGGCCGAGGCCCTGGCCGCCCTGCGCCGCCGCGAGGAGCTGCTGGCCGCCACCCCGGCCCTGGGGGCGCTGCTGCTGGCCATGCTCCTGACCGTGCTGGTGGTCACCCTCGGCGCCTGAGGGGCCGGCGCGGCTCGCTCGTCGCCAGGGCGGCGTCCAGGTCGACACCCTGCTCGCGCCCCGAAGAACCTTGAGGAGCCGGGGGTGACGACGCCCGGAGGTGTCAGCTCGCCCGCTCGAACAGCTGGTAGACGGGCGGGAAGGTGCCGGCGAGGCCGATCACGAGCAGGAGCATCGTCAGCAGGAAGCCCCGGGAGAGGCTGAGCTCGCGGTCGCGCAGCCGGAAGTGGAGGTTGACCCAGACGATCACGTAGATGAGCGAGGCCACCGTGGCCTTGCCGGTGAGCGGGCCCGAGGGGGCGTACAGGTTGAGCAGGTCGGCGAACTCGGTCGAGGCGGCCGCGCCGATCGTGAGCAGCCCAAGGGCCGCGCAGCCGGCGCCGGCGGCGACGGTGGCGGCGACGATGCCGCCGTTGGGCTCGGTCTCGCGGGCCTGCATCATGGGCCTCCTGGAGGGTCGGGATCGTCGAAGGGGTCGGGACGCGCCCAGATCGTGGGGAACGCCACCACCGCCAGGGCCGGCAGTGCGGCCCCGGCCAGCCATGGCGGCGGCGACGACCCCGGCGCCCGCCGGACCTGCGCGGGCAGCCCCACCCCGAGCGCGAGCGCCCCCGCCGGCGGGGCGATCAGCACCACCGCCAGCAGGGCCAGCGCCGCCGCGGTCACCATCAGCAGCAGCACCGTCGGCCACCGGCGTCGGCGAGGGTGGGTCGGATGCATCGGCGTCGGTTGTCCTCCATCACCGCACCGTGACGGCGCCCTCCATCATCTGGAGGTGGTACTTGCAGTAGAAGCGGTACAGGCCGGGCTTGGCGGGGGCGGTCAGCTCGATCGTGGTGGTGGCGTCGACCGGCAGGTTCTTGGCCACCTTGGCCGCCTTGAAGGTGAAGTTGTGCTGCATGTAGTCGGCGTTGGCGACCTTGAGGGTGACCTTCTGCCCGGCCGCGACCAGCAGGTGCTCGGGCCGCCAGATGAAGTTGATCGCCGTCTTGGGCAGCGGCGGCACGGTCATGGCCACGACACCCCCCCGCGGCGCCATCGGCGGGGTGTTCTGGGCGGTGCCGCCGTGGGTGTGGTTGGAGGGGTCGTGGCCGCCCTGGGCGCCGGCCGGCACGGCCGCGGCCGCGGCGGCCTGGCTCGCCGGCGCGGGCCGGCGGGCGGTGACGGCCCAGGCCGCGGTGCCGGCCAGGGCCACGACGAGCACGGCGACGACCAGCCACGGGAGACGCTGCTTGGACATGGAACCTCGCTGGGGGGCGCGAGCGGATCTGGTGGGGAACTCACCTGGGTCGCGCCGGATTCCCACGACTTCCCGGGGAGGGCGAAGGATGCGATCCGGGGAGCCACCACCAGCGTTGCGGAGCCGAGGCCGGCAGGGCAGCGGCCCGACCGTCGCCGGCGCCGCCGCGACCTGCGCGTCGCCCCCGGCCCCAGCCGCACCGCCTGGGGCTACGTCCTGCTCGCCC
>DASUPQ010000804.1 GCA_036280995.1 Actinomycetota bacterium
CCTGGTCGACGAGGCCGTGGCCGCCTACCGCGCGCATGACCGGGTCGTCGCCGCCGACAGCAAGCCGGCCGCCACCCTGGCCCTGCTTCAGGACTGGTGGGCGGCCTGGCAGCAGGCCGAGCACAATCCCAGCGAGGACGTCGCCTTGCTGGCCTATCGGCGGGGTGAGGTCGACCGGCTCAATGTGGCCTGCCAGCAGCTGTTGGCCGCCCGGGGCCGCCTGGGCCCCGACCGCCTCCAGGTCGAGGATCTCCAGGTGGCGGTGGGGGATCGAGTGGTGTGCGGCCGCAACGCCATCGCCCAGCTCGGGATCGCTAACGGGACCCGCGGCACCATCACCGCCCTCGACCCCCACGCCCGCACCCTGACCATCCAGGTTGACGGCAAGCAGCCGCGGGAGGTGACCCTGCCGGGCTGGTACCTGGACGGCCGCGGCCGCGGCGAGCGCAACCGCCGCGTCGACCTGGCCTATGCCACCACCGGACATCGCGCCCAAGGGCTCACCCGCTGGCGGGCGCTGGTCCGGCTCACCGGCACAGAAGACAGCAACTGGCTGTATGTGCAGCTGTCCCGGGCCCAGCACCAGACCACCCTGTACCCAGTGGTCGGGCCCGAACCCCAAGGGCCGGCCGAGCTCGACCTGCCCGACCGTGAAGTCGGCGACGGCTACGCCCAGCTCGCCCAGGCCCTGTCGCGCGCCGGCGACCAGCGGTTGGCGATCGACACCCCCAGCAGCCTGGACCTGCGGCGGCTATCGACTCGGGAACTGCGGGCCGAACGCGACCGCCTCCGCGGCCTGCTCGACCAGGCCCCGCGGGATCGGGCCCGGGAGCTTGCGCAAGCCAGCGCCCGCCGAACCGCAGCCGACCAGACCCTGGAGCAGCTCACCGCCACACACGAACACCAGCGCCATGGCCGGGGGATGCTTCGCCTGCGCTGGCCGGCCGAGCCGGCCGCGACCGATCGGGCCGCAGCGATGCTGGCCCGCCAGCAAGCCGACCGCGCCGCCGACACCGAACTCGCACTGCGCCAGCATCAACAGCGACGGGCTGGCTGGCTGGAGGCCAACGCCCACCTCGGCCCCGCCTACCGCCAAGTCGTCCGCGAACTGGTCTGGCAGCGCCGCGCCCGCGGCCTCGCACTGGAGCAGGAGCAGCCTCGCTACTTGCGCGGCGAACTCGGCCCGGTCCCCGACAGCACCCGGGGCCGGCGGGCCTGGCGACAAGCCGCCGCCACCATCGAGGACTACCGACGCACCTACCACCTCACCGACCCCGAGCAGGCCCTCGGCCGCATGCCGCGCGAGCCCGCCCAGCGGGCCGCCTGGCAGCACGCCCGCCAAGCCATCACCCGGGTCCAGGGCCGCCAACACAGCATCGACCACGACCGCCAGCCGCAGCGGGGCGCGGCATCCCGCCGGCAATCAATCGACCGCCACCAGCAGGACCAGGCACCAACCCGCACCGTGCGGGCTGTGCCCCCAGGCCGGCCGGACCCGGAGCGGGCCGCCGGCTAGCACCACAAGGAGGCCACCATGCCACGGCCCCACCCCGACCCGGACGGCTTCTGGCCATCCTGTGACGACCCTCAGCCCGGGGTGTCGATCCGGCCGCTCAACCAGGCCGACCTGGCCGCCCTCCTCACCCACCTCGACCACGACCACGACCCGGGCGACACCCTCAACTCGAAGGTGCCAGCGCCGGTGCTGGCGATGCGGGTGCGGGCCGGCGTCGGCCGCCCCGGCGCCTCCGCCCACGCCGAATACCGACGCCGCCGGGCGACCGAGCTGGCCGCCTGGACCCACAGCCTGCCCTGGCGGATCGCCGCCGTCCTCGCCATCGGCCTCGCTGCCTGGCTGCTGGCCACCCAGGTCGTTCCCCACCTGGCGGCCCTGGCCGGCGCCAGCGTAGCGGCCGGGTTGGCCTGGCGGCTGCGATTCCGCGTCACTCCCGACACCATGGCCTGGCGTCGCGGGGCGGCCGGGGAACGCCGCACCGCCCGGCTGCTGGGCCCCCTGGAGCGGCGCGGCTGGGCGGTCCTGCACGACCTGGCCATCCCCGGCTCGGCGGCCAACATCGACCACTTGGTCCTCG
>DASUPQ010000805.1 GCA_036280995.1 Actinomycetota bacterium
TGGTCGGCCAACCGGACAGCAGGGCCAACGGGTGGATGGGGCCAGCTCCGGCGTCGCGCAGCTGCCCGGCAACCGTGGTGAGCGTCCAGCCGGACCCGCGGACGTCGTCGACCAGCAGCACCGGGCCACCGGGCACGGTGCCGGTGACCGCGAAGGCGTCCTGGGCGTTGTTGTACTGGTGGAAGCTGTTGGCCAGCTCAGCCTGGGAGCGGGCCGCCGGGCGCACCCGCTGGACGACCGCATGCACCGGCACCCCGAGCAGCCCGCCGGCGTGATCGGCCAGGTCTTGGACCAGCGAGGGGCGGGTGCGGGATGGAACGAAGGTGACCCAGGTTGGTGGCTCCTCCCATCCCCAGCGGCCGAGCAGCCGGGCCAGCCCCTCGATCACTGGGTGGGGGAGGGGCTGGTCGCCGGTGAGCAGGTCGGCCAGCAGCGGCCCCCAGCCGGCGTCGGTGGCCTCGCCCAGTGCCCGGCCCGGCTCGGCCCGCTGGCTCTCGGGGATGGTACGGCTGGCCACGGCCGCTCCGGCCGGCCACTGCCGGCGCGGCGGGAGGATGACGTCCTGGTCGCGCAGGAACCGCACCGCGGCCGCCACCAGCTGGGCGTCCACGCTGGTGGGGAGGCCGTGGCCGGTGCAGCGCTGGCAGCGGCCGCAGGCGGCCGCGTCGGGGTCGTTCAGGTCGGCCAGCTCGGGGTCGTCGAGCTGGCGGCGCAGGAAGGCCATCAGGCAGCCGTCGCTGGTCAGATACTCCAGCATGGCCGCCTGCTCGGCCCGGCGGGCGGCGGTGACCCGCCGGTAGCGGTCAGCGTCATAGACCCAGCCGGGATCCCCGCGCAGGTAGCCGCCATCGACCCGCCGCACCGCGCCCTCGACATCAAGGATCTTGAGCAGCTGGTCCAGCCGTCCCTGGCCCAGGTTGACCTGGCGCTGCACCTCAGCCAGCCCCAACGGCTCGGCGGCGTCAGCGAGCAGCCCCAGGACCTCGTCGACCAGCCGCCGGGGTGGGAACGCGGTGGTGGTGAAGTACTCCCAGATGCGCCGGTCCTCGGGCCCGCCGAGCAGGATCACCTCGGCCCGGTCCAGGGCCCGGCCGGCCCGGCCGACCTGCTGGTAGTAGGCGATCGGACTGTCGGGGGCCTGGTAGTGGACGACGAAGGCCAAGTCGGGCTTGTCATAGCCCATCCCCAGGGCCGAGGTGGCCACCACCGCCTTGCAGGCGTTGGCGGCCAGCACCTCCTCGACGACCAGCCGGTCGGCGGGGTCGTCCCGGCCGGAGTAGGCGTGGGCGTCGATGCCATTGGCCTGCAGCCAGCTGGCCACTCGACGGGTCTCGGGGACAGTCAGGCAGTAGACGATGCCCGACCCGGGCAGCTGGGGGAGCTGCTCGGCCAGCCAGGCCAGCCGCTCGGCCGCGCTCGGAAACGCCACCGTGGACAGGACCAGGCTGGCCCGGTCCAGCGGGCCGCGCAGGATCAGAGTGTCCTGGCCCAACTGCTCGGCGACGTCGGCGACCACCCGGGCGTTGGCGGTCGCGGTGGTGCCCAGCACCGGCACCCCCTCACCCAGGGTGCGCAGGATCTGGGCGATGCGCCGGTAGTCGGGACGGAGATCATGGCCCCAGTCAGAGATGCAGTGGGCCTCGTCGACCACGACCAGGCCGGCCTGGCGAGTCAACAGCGGCAACACCCGGGCGGCGAAGCCGGGGTTGTTGAGCCGCTCGGGCGAGACCAGCAGCAGGTCGACCTGGTCGGCGGCGATCTGGTCCTCGACCGCCCGCCAGTCCCGCACGTTGGTGGAGTTGATGCTGGCCGCCCGCACCCCGACCCGCTCGGCGGCGGCCGCCTGGTCGCGCATCAGGGCCAACAGCGGGGAGATCAGGAACGTGGGGCCGGCGCCGGCATCGCGCAGCAGCCGGGTGGCCAGGAAATACACCGCGCTCTTGCCCCACCCCGTCCGTTGTACGACCAGCACCCGGCAGCGGTCGGCCACGACGGCCTGGATGGCGGCCAGCTGCTCGGGGTGGGGGACAGCGGCCGGGCCAGCCAGGGTCCGCAGCAGCGTTGGGACCTGGGCGGCAACGGCGGTGTGGTCGAGTTGGACGAGCATGAGGATTCCTGGAGCCAGAGCGCAGGTGGCTAGTTGGATTGATCGCTTCAGCCCATCACAGTAGCCCTGCACCCTGACAACCAGGCCAGCAGTGTTCCCAGGACGGCCCTTCGTGTTTCTGGATCGCGAAGGATGCTCAGGATTCCCCGACTTAGTCGACGTCGGGGTGGTTGGTCACAACCAGCGACTCAAGCACTGGCGCTTCGAGCCGGCGTCGGACGCGCCGCTGGAACTGCTGGCGTCGATCACCACGCGGCCCCCGGCGGGGCATCGCCATGGTCATCCACCGACGCTGAGCCGAACCGGCGTCCCCATTCGACCACCGACGGGGTGCCTTGTCGGCAGGGGGTTGTCCGCGGCGGTCAAGGGCACCCCGCGCTCTTAACGCCAACCAGCGAAAGGTCGCTCTTGACACTAACGGATAAATTAGGAAAATGCGACCTACGCGTACTCCAGCAGGACGAGAGGGGGCGAGTCGGGAAGCCCTATCGAGCAACGCCAGAGGGGAGCGACCGTGACTGCGCGCGTCGTTACGCTATTTGTACACGAGATGGATACCGCTGACACCGTCACCATTGACTTCGGATCCCCTACTAACTTTGTGGCGTGGACTTCTATCACCTGGATTGACCCTCGGTCCTCGGCCTTTGATATTAACAACGCTATTGGAGTGGATATACCACTCATCACTCCCGACGGCAGTACTATTCCGACCACAAGGGTCCTCTCAGGAGGCGTTCTGGGACCGCCCGGTAGCCTCAACAACCTTCGCCAAAGTGCCTTCCATGGTTTCGGACGGAATGTTACTTTTAGGCTTCGTGTTTTCCCCCCTTCGCCCAACGGCGAGCTGGCCTGTGTTGCCAACGGTGTCGCCATCACGAATCCGTGACAAGTCAAGGGGAATGAGTCATGCCGATATACTATGTTTATGACGCACAAACTGGAGTAATCGTTCATCGACACAGAACCATCGATGCTAGTACTGGTGACACGGTGGCATGCAGTCAAGAGGAGGTGCTATCAGTTATCGATGAATCTCTCCCCAAAGATAACCTAGAGGTCTTAGAAGTAACGGATGAGAGGGGGGATGAACATCAACAAATTCAACGTCCTATTCGTGTAGACCCAAAGACACGAGAACTTGTTGTAGGTGACTAAATTACCTCAGGCTGCCGGCGCCCACCAGCGCGGAATCCTGCCGCTCACAGGCGACCATGACCCGGCCGCGTGCCATAGCGGCAACCAGCTGCCGGTGATCGTCGCCGGTGCCGAGGCCGAGCCCGACACTGGCCACGACCAGGCAGCGGCCCGGCGCAGACGATGGTGTGCAGCGCGAACTGGGTGCTTGAGTAGGCCAGCCACCATCCCTCGGCCAGGGGCAGCCGTGGCAGGTGGTCGGGACGCAGCACGACGTCCAACCCCGTAGACAAACTCGCCGACCGAGACGTCCTGCGACCGCCGCATTGCGATTAGGTGGTTGAACGAACTCTGGCCGCCGCGTCTCCTGCGTCCGGTGATTCTGCAGGAATCAAGGACTGCGCGAGCAACCAACCTCACCGCCAGGTCGGAGACGGCCCGGTGAGCCGTCATGGGAGCCGCAAGACGCGGCCGCCCGGTTGCTCGTCGTCGCCGGCCCAGTCATGCAGGACCGCCAGGGCGGGCCGGTGCTGGATGATCGGCGCAAAGGAGTGCAGGATCCTTGCGCCGCCTACGGACCCAGCCGCGGCCCAGCCAGCCCGCAGGTGGCCGAAGGCCCGGGGTTCACGGTGCGGCTGCCCGTCGCCGCCTGGCTTCCTGAGCGGCGGCCCCAATGCATTCGGGCGCGAGAGGCGAAGACGCCTGGGACCGGGTCACGCGCTCACACGTCGATGCCCAGGCCTGGCGGGCCGTCGCCCAGCTCGAGCGGCAGCAACTCGGCCCCCCGATTCGCCCGGTCGATCGCCTGGCACGCCTGATCCAGGTCGTCGCGGACCTGCCCGGCCGCGCGGGCGCGCGCCGCCGGCCCGGGTGGCCGCTCCTCGCCCAGGGCTCGCTGCGGGTCGGTCACGCCGTAGGTTGCCCGGTGGCGCTCGACCCGTTCCGCCCCGTCGAGCCACGCCGTGCGCCCTGCCACGTTGGTGGGTACAGCGCCCAACTCCGCTAGCAGGTAGGCGGGCGGGTCGACGGCGAGGCCTTCGAGGATCCGCGCCTCGCGGGCCTGGAGCTCTTGCGCGGCCGCCTGGCCTTGGGCGAGAACGACACCGTGCCGCGCCTGCCAGTCGAGGAAGGCGGCGTGCTGCTGCTCCAGGTCGGCACGTTCGTCGCCGGCCTGGGCGAGCCGGTCTTCGAGCTCGCCCAGTACCTGCTGGTGCTGGCTGATGGCATGACGGGCCGCTGCCCGGGCCGCCCGGGCGGCGTGGCCAAGCGCCAGGCGCACCGCCGCGTGCCTGGCCTCGGTGGCGGCCAGTGCGTCCTGCTCCTGGCGCTGGTAGGCCAGCAGCGCGGCTTCGCGGTCCTGCGCGTCGTGCAGGGCGCCGGACCGGTCGCGTGGCC
>DASUPQ010000806.1 GCA_036280995.1 Actinomycetota bacterium
CTGCACCGCCTGGCGGATGACCTCGTTCACCTCGGCGCTGGACGGCCACAGGTCGCGCAGGTAGACCGGGTTGCCGTCGGGGTCGTGGCCGAGGGGGTCGTCGAGCAGGTCGACGTCCATGGTCCCGGCCAGGGCGTAGGCGACCACCAGGGGCGGCGAGGCCAGGTAGTTCATGCGGCAGTCGGGGTTGATGCGGCCCTCGAAGTTGCGGTTGCCGCTCAGCACCGAGGCGACCACCAGGTCGTGCTCCTCGACCGCCTGGGAGATCTCGGGGGCCAGGGGGCCGGAGTTGCCGATGCAGGTGGTGCAGCCGAACCCGACCAGGTGGAAGCCGAGCTTCTCGAGGTAGGGCAGCAGCCCGGCCCGCTCGTAGTAGTCCATGACCACCTTCGACCCGGGGGCCAGCGAGGTCTTGACCCACGGCTTGGAGGTGAGGCCGCGGTCGACGGCGTTGCGGGCCAGCAGCCCGGCGGCCAGCATCACCGACGGGTTGGAGGTGTTGGTGCAGGAGGTGATGGCGGCGATGACCACGTGCCCGTGGTCGAGGTCGAACCGGGAACCGTCCTCCAGGGTGACCGGGACCCGCTTGCCGGGCCGGCCGCTGGCCCCGGCCGGGTCGGGCTCGAACCAGCCGGCCGGCGGGGGGTCGTGGTTCTCGTGGGCCATCGTGCCGGCCATGGCCGCCGGCGGGTCGCTGGCCGGGAACGACTCGGCCGAGGCCTCGTCCGGCCCGTCCGCGTCGACCTTGCGGTCGATCGGGGTGTCCTGCCTGGTCTGGGAGGTTCCCTCCGGGGTCATGTCGGCCAGGGCGGCCCGGAAGCCGCGGCGGGCGTCGGTGAGGGCGACCCGGTCCTGGGGCCGGCGCGGCCCGGCCAGGCTCGGCACCACCGTGCCCAGGTCCAGCTCGACCGTCTCGGAGTAGCGGGGCTCGGCGTCCGGGTCGTGCCACAGGCCCTGCTCCCTGGCGTACGCCTCGACCAGGGCGATCAGCTCGGGCGGGCGGCCGGTGAACTCGAGGTAGCGCAGGGTCTCGGCGTCGATCGGGAAGATGGCGCAGGTCGACCCGTACTCGGGCGACATGTTGCCGATGGTGGCCCGGTTCTCGACCGGCACGTTGCCGACCCCGGGGCCGTAGAACTCGACGAACTTGCCCACCACCCCGTGGCGGCGCAGCAGCTCGGTCACGGTCAGGACCAGGTCGGTGGCGGTCGACCCCTCGGGCAGCTCGCCCGACAGCTTGAACCCGACCACCTTGGGCATGAGCATCGAGATCGGCTGGCCGAGCATGGCCGCCTCGGCCTCGATGCCGCCCACCCCCCAGCCGAGCACGCCCAGGCCGTTGACCATGGGGGTGTGGCTGTCGGTGCCGACCAGGGTGTCGGGGTAGGCCTGACCGCGGCCGTTGGTGAACACCACACTGGCCAGGTACTCGAGGTTGACCTGGTGGCAGATGCCGGTGCCGGGGGGGACGACCCGGAAGTCGTCGAACGCCTCCTGGCCCCAGCGCAGGAACGCGTACCGCTCCCGGTTGCGCTCGAATTCCAGCTCGACGTTGCGCACGAAGGCGTCGGCCCGGCCGGCGATGTCGGCCACCACCGAGTGGTCGATGACCAGCTCGGCCGGGGCCAGCGGGTTGATCCGGCTCGCGTCGCCGCCGAGGGCGGCCATGGCGTCGCGCATGGCGGCCAGGTCGACGATCGCGGGCACGCCGGTGAAGTCCTGCATCAGCACCCGCGCCGGCGAGAACGCGATCTCCCGGTCCTCGGCCGACGTCGGGTCCCAGCTCGCGAACGCCTCAACGTCCTCGGCGGTGACGGCGCTCCCGTCCTCGTTCCGGAGCAGGTTCTCGAGCAGCACCTTGAGCGAGAACGGCAGCCTCCCGACGTCCCCCACCGACCCGAGCGCATCCAGCCGGAAGACCTCGAACGACCGGTCCCCGACGTCCAACCCCGCCTTCGCCCCGAAGCTGTTCCCCGCCATGGTCCCGGCCCTCCGCATCTGCCTGTCAGGTTCGCGCTCTGCAGGGTACCCGGTGAGGGGACGCTTCAGGCGGCGGTCCGGTCACCCCCCCGGCCCTGCGATCGGCGGTCATGGACCGCGAACCGGCCGGCGTCTGGCTGGCCGCCTACCGGCGGGCCTGGGAGGAGGCCGACACCCCGGCCATCCTCGGCCTGTTCACCCCCGACGCCACCTACCGCTCAGGCGAACCCGGGCCAGTTGGGGTCGCGGGCGTGGGCGTGGAAGTGGTCGGGGATGCGGCGCATCACCGGGTCGATGCGGAACCCGGACGGGCCGAGGCGGGCCGCCGCCACGCCGGAGAGGACGGTCAGCATGTGCTCGCGGTCGGAGGGCGGCGGGTCGGAGCCGTGGTGGCGCCAGACGACCATCGGGGTGCGGCAGATCAGGCATTCCGCGACCCAGCAGCGCTCGTCCTCGTGGAACCAGGGGGTCAGCGGCTCGGCCGCGCACAGGGCACAGCCGGAGGCGGACCCGGCGGCCGGGCCCGGGTGGGCCTGGTCAGCCAACCAGCTTGGCCACGTCGGCCTGCTTGGAGCGGACGGCCTCGGCGGCCTCGCGGAGGTCGGCCAGCTCCTTGTCGGTCAGGGGGAGCTCGACCACCTCGGCGACCCCGGCGCGGCCCAGCTTGGCCGGGACGCCCAGGTAGACGCCGTCGATGCCGTACTGGCCGGTGACCCAGGCGCAGACGGGCATGACCTCGCCGGTGTCGCCGAGAACGGCGGCCACCATGGCCGCGGCCGCGCTGGAGGGCGCGTAGTAGGCCGAGCCCGACTTGAGCAGGGCGACCACCTCGGCCCCGCCGTCGCGGGTCCGCTGGACCAGGCGCTCGATCGTCTCGGCGTCGGCGACCTCGGTGAGCGGCTTGCCGTCGACCCTGACCATGCTCGGCACCGGGACCATGGTGTCGCCGTGGGAGCCGAGGGTCATGGCCTCGACCCGGCTCGGGCTGGTGCCCAGCTCCTCGGCCAGGAAGTGCTTGAACCGGGCCGTGTCGAGCATGCCGGCCTGGCCCATGACCCGCTCCCTGGGGAACCCGGACACCTCGGCGGCCAGGGCCGTCATCTCGTCCAGCGGGTTGGAGACGACGATCAGGACCGCGTCCGGCGAGCCGTCGGCGACCTTGCCGGTGACCTCGCCGACGATCCTGGCGTTGGTCTCCAGCAGGTCCATGCGGCTCATGCCCGGCTTGCGGGGGACCCCGGCGGTGATCACGACCACGTCCGAGCCGGCCGTCTCCTCGTAGCCGTTGCTGCCGACCACCCGGGTCTCGAACCCCTCGATGGGCCGCGACTGGTTCATGTCGAGGGCCAGGCCCTGGGGGAGACCCTCGACGATGTCGGTCATCACCACCTCGTCGCAGAGGTCCTTCTCGGCCAGGCGCTGCACGGTGGTCGAGCCGTACTTGCCGGCTCCGACGACGGTGACCTTGGCCATCAGGCACCCGCCTCCATCTTGGCGATCACGGCGTCGGCGACCTGGCTGGTGCCGACGGCCGTGGGATCGTCGCGCGACGGCTTCATGTCGTAGGTGACGCTCTTGCCCTCGGCGATGACCGCGGCCAGGGCCCGCTCCAGCCGGTCGGCGGCCTCACCCTCCTCCAGGTGGCGCAGCAGCAGCATGCCCGAGAGCATCATCGCCATCGGGTTGACCTTGTTCTGCCCCTTGTACTTGGGAGCCGAGCCGTGGGTGGCCTCGAACACCGCCACCCGATCCCCCAGGTTGGCCCCGGGCGCGACCCCGAGCCCGCCGACGAGCCCGGCCCCGAGGTCGGAGATGATGTCGCCGTACAGGTTGGGCAGCAGCAGCACGTCGAAGTTCTCCGGCTTCTGCACCAGCTGCATGCACATGTTGTCGACCAGGTACTCGTCATACTCGACGTCGTCGTAGTCCCTGGCCACCTCGCGGGCCACGGCGTAGAAGAGCCCGTCGGTGTGCTTCATGATGTTCGCCTTGGTGACCGCCGTGACCTTCTTGCGGCCGTAGGCGCGGGCGTAGTCGAAGGCGAACTTGGCGATCCGCCTGGTCCCGGTGATCGACATCGGCTTGATCGAGACGCCGGAGTCGTCCCGGATCTTCTTGGGCTGGATGCCGTTGAGGAACTCGATGACCTTGGCCGCGTCGGGCGTGCCCTGCTCGAACTCGATGCCGGCGTACAGGTCCTCGTGGTTCTCGCGCACCACCACCAGGTCGATGTCGTCGTAGCGGGACCGGACCCCCTGGTAGGTCTTGCAGGGCCGCAGGCAGGCGAACAGGTCGAGCTCCTTGCGCAGGGCCACGTTGACGCTGCGGAACCCGGTGCCGATCGGGGTGGTCAGCGGCCCCTTGATCGCCACCCCGTTGCTCCGGATGGAGTCGAGCACCTGGTCGGGCAGGGGGGTCCCGTACTTGTCGATGACCTCGGCCCCGGCCTCCTGGACGTCCCAGTCGAACCCCACGCCGGTGCCCTCGAGGACCCGGCGGGTCGCCTCCGACAGCTCCGGTCCTACCCCGTCCCCAGGGATGAACGTGACGCGATGGGCCATGGTGGGGCGCTCCTTTGCTCGAGGTGTCGCCAAGGGTATCTCTGTACGGCGGATGCGCCAGGAAAACCCCTACGATTGCGGTGGACCCGCCCCCCGAGACGACCGGAGGCACCCCGAGATGGCTGACGCAACGGGCAAGGGACTCGAGGGCGTGGTCGCCGCCCAGACCAGGATCTCCGACGTCGACGGCCAGCAGGGCAGGCTGTGGTACGCCGGCTACGACATCGCCGACCTGACCGCCCACGCCAGCTTCGAGGAGACCATCCACCTGCTGCACCACCTGGAGCTGCCGACGGCCGCCCAGCTGTCCGAGACGGTGGCCATGCTGCGGGCCGAGAGCACCCTTGACCCGCTGCTGGTCGACCTGGTCGGCTCCCTGGCCGAGCGGACCGGCCCCATGACCACCCTGCGGACGGCGGTGTCGGCCGCCGCCGCCCTCGACCCCGACGACGAGGGGGCGGAGGAGGCGGAGGAGGCCAACCTCCGCAAGGCCTACCGGCTGATGGCCAAGACCCCGCAGATCATCGCCACCTACCAGCGGCTGCGGACGGGCGGGGACGTGATCGAGCCGCGCGACGACCTCGGCATCGCCGCCAACTTCCTCTACGCCCTCACCGGCAAGCAGCCCGACCCGCAGGTCGCCCGCGACTTCGACGTCGTCCTGGTGCTGTATGCCGACCACACCCTGAACGCCTCCACCTTCGCCGGCCGGGTCGCCGCCGCCACCATGGCCGACATGTACGCCGCGGTCACCGCGGCCGTGGCCACCCTCCAGGGCCCGCTCCACGGCGGGGCCATCGAGGAGGTCCGCGAGATGCTGGAGGACATCGGCCAGCCCGACCGCGCCCCCGACTGGGTTCGCGAGCGCCTCGCCGCCAGGCAGAAGGTGATGGGCTTCGGCCACCGCGTCTACAAGACCTGGGACCCCCGGGCCACCCTCCTGCGCGAGATCGCCGAGCGCCTCGGCAAGCAGTTCGGCGAGACCCGCTGGTACGACACCTCGGTCCGGGTCCAGAAGGCGGTCATGGAGGCCAAGCCCCTCTACCCCAACGTCGACTTCTACACGGCCAGCGTCTACTCCGCCCTCGGCCTCCCCGGCGACCTCTACACCCCCCTGTTCGCCGCCGCCCGCATGGCCGGCTGGACGGCCCACATCCGCGAGCAGTACGCCGACAACCGCCTGATCCGCCCGGACTCGGAGTACATCGGTCCCAACCCCCGCGCCTGGAAGCCCCTGGAGTCCCGGGGGTAGGCCGCGGACGACCCGGCTGAGCCGCAAGCATCAGGCGACCATCCCGGTGGCCGTGCTCGCCGAGGCGAGGGTGCGGGCCGGGGAGCGGCTGCGGGTCGAGGCGTCGGGACCGGGGCGGATCGTGCTCACCCGGGCCGAGGACAGCTTCGAGGACCTGCTCGGCGCCGTCGGGGACGACGTCTACCCGCCGGGCGATCTGCAAGACCTCCGCGGCGAATGGGACTAGCGCTGCGGACGCCAGGTGGAAGGGCATCGAGCGGGTCCAGGTCGTGGAGGGCGCCTAGCACCGGTGGCGTCAGGCCGGGGTGGGGCGGGGCAGGAGGGCGGCGGCTTCGGCGACCTCGGGGATGGGGGAGGTGGGGCCGAGGCCCATGAGGTGGATGCCGCGGACGCCGGGGAGGGTACGGACGGAGGCGACCATCTCGGCGGCCAGGGCGATGCCTTCGGCGCGCTGGTCGCGGGCGGCGCGCAGGCGGGCGAGGACGGCGTCCGGGACCGACCAGCCGGGGAGGGTGGCGAAGCGCTCGAGCTGGGCGGCGGAGACCGGCGGGAGGATGCCGGCGAGGATGGCGACCCGGTCGGGGAGGCCGCGGGCGGCCAGGCGGTCGAGCCAGGCGGCGAACTGGGCCACGTCGTAGATGGGCTGGGTCTGGGCGAAGGTGGCGCCGGCGTCGGCCTTGGCGGCCAGGCGGGCGCCGCCGGAGGGGTCGGCGCCGGGGGCCTCGGCCACGCCGACCAGGAAGCGGGCCGGCGGGTCGATCGGGGTGCCGCCGGGGCCGTGGCCCTGGCCGAGGTCGGTGGCCAGGCGGGCCAGGCCGATGGCGTCGAGGTCGAACACCGGCTTGGCCCCGGTGCGGCCGACCTCCATCGGGTCGCCGGACAGGCACAGCACGGCCCGGATGCCGAGGGCGTGGGCGCCGAGCAGATCGGCCGTCAGGGCCAGGCGGTTGCGGTCGCGGCAGGTGAGCTGGAGCACGGGGTCGAGGCCCTCGGAGGCGGCCAGCATGGCCGCGGCCAGCGGGGCCATCCCGACCCGGGCGGTGGCGTTGTCGGTCACGTTGACGGCGTCGACCAGCCCGCGCAGCCGCCGGGCGGCCCGCCGCACGACCCCGGGGTCGGCCGACCGGGGCGGGACCAGCTCGCCGGTGACCACGAACCGGCCGTCGGCCAGCAGCCGCGCGAGGTTCACCGTCCGGCGTCGCGGGCGGCGGCGACGGTGTTGGCCAGCAGCATGGCCACGGTCATGGGCCCGACCCCCCCGGGGACCGGGGTCAGGGCCCCGGCGACCTCGGCGACCTCGGGGGCGACGTCGCCGACGATCCGGTCGCCGGCGCGGTGGTTGCCGACGTCGACCACGGCCGCGCCCGGCTTGACCATGTCCGGGGTGATCATGGCCGGCCGGCCCGCCGCCGCCACCAGCACGTCGGCCTGCCGGGTGAACCCGGGCAGGCCCCTGGTGCCGGTGTGGCAGAGGGTCACGGTGGCGTTGGCCCCCGGCGCCTTGGCCGACAGCAGCACGGCCAGGGGCCGCCCGACCAGCAGGCCCCGGCCGACGATGACCACGTGGCTGCCCTCGACCGGGACGCGCTCGCGGCGCAGCAGCTCGACGATCCCGATGGCGGTGCAGGGGGCGAACCGGGGGTCGCCGCGCAGCAGCCGCCCCTCGTTCTCCGGGTGCAGCCCGTCGACGTCCTTGGCCGGGTCGATGGCGTCCTGGACCTCGACCGGGTCCAGCCCGGCCGGCAGGGGCAGCTGGACCAGGATGCCGTGGACGCCGTCGTCGGCGTTGAGCTCGGCCACCGCGGCCAGGACGTCCTTCTGGGCGGCGTCGGCGGGCAGCTCCACCCGCCGCGACCCGATGCCCGAGCGCTCGGCCGCCCGCTGCTTGGAGCCGACGTAGATGTGGGAGGCCTCGTCGTCGCCGACCAGCACGGCGGCCAGGGTCGGGCGCCGGCCGGCCGCGGCCAGCCGTTCGACCTCGTCGCCCAGCTCGGCCCGGATGGCCGCCGCCACCGCCCTGCCGTCCAGCACCCTCGCCGCCATCGGCATCCTCCCTGAGCCGTCCGTGCGCCGCCGGGGCCAGGCTATCCTCCCAGGGCCATGGCAGCCCGATCCACCGGGGGACCACCCCGGCGGTCCCCCGGAACCCCCCGGCCCACCCCCGCCGAGCTGGCGAGCGCCGAGGGCCGGTTCGTGCCCGACGTGCTCGGGACGGGCCTGCGGGTGCTGTTCTGCGGCATCAACCCGGGGCTGTGGTCGGCCGCGGTCGGCCACCACTTCGCCCGGCCGGGGAACCGGTTCTGGAAGGCGCTGCACCTGGGCGGGCTCACCCCGCGGCTGCTCGCCCCCGACGAGGAGGACCAGCTGCTCGCCCTCGGGCTCGGCATCACCAACCTGGTCGAGCGGGCCACCGCCGGCGCCGCCGAGCTGGGCGCCGCCGAGCTGCGGGCCGGCGGGGCCCGCCTGGCCGCCAAGGCGGCCGCCGCCCGGCCGCAGGTGGTGGCCGTGCTCGGGGTCGGGGCCTACCGGACCGCCTTCGGCCGGCCCCGGGCCGCCGTCGGCCCCCTCCCCGAGCCGATCGGCGGGTCGCGGGCCTGGCTGCTGCCCAACCCGAGCGGCCTCAACGCCCACTACCAGCTTCCCGACCTGGCCGAGGCGTTCGCCGCCCTGTGCCGGTCGCTCGGCTGAGCCGTCCGGCGGCGCGGGTCAGGGGCTGCCGAGCAGCGCGGGACCGATGCGCAGGAGCCGGCCGCGGGTCGGAGAGCCAGCTCAGCCCGCCGTCCACGCAGCGTTCGGCGCAGGTCGGGGCCGCCGACGGTGGCCGTCACGGTCCCGTCCCGCGGGTCGACGCGGTGGAGCTGCCGGTCCTCGGCCGCCCACAGCCAGCCCC
>DASUPQ010000807.1 GCA_036280995.1 Actinomycetota bacterium
GCGGTTGGCCGCGGCGGCCCGGCCGACGTCCTCGCCGATGCGCAGGACGCCGACCCCGTCGCGCCCGGCCGCGCGCTCCGGCGCCCCGTCGGTGGAGCCGGTGTCGACCACGAGCACCCGGACCGGGCGGGTCGCGGCGGCCTTGAGCGAGTCGAGGAACCGGTCCAGCGCCTCCCCCGGCGAGCGCGTCACCGTGAGGACGGCCAGCTCCGGGGTCTCGGGGTCCACGGCGGCCCACCCTAGCGCCGGCCGCGGTTGCAGCAGGGTGACCCTGCTGCAATCCAACGTCAGCAGGGTGACCCTGCTGCAATCCCCCAGCCGTTAGGGCTTGCAGATCATTAACTCGCTGTGGTCTGGGCGGGGATGGCGATGCCTGCGGTGGCGGCGAGGTCGTAGAGGTCGGTGAGCGCAGCCAGTGGTGTGTCTGCGGGTGTGATGGTGTAGCCGGCCTGTTCGAGCAGCTGTCGGGTGTCGCGGATGCGCCGTTTGATGGTTTCGGCGCGGACGCCGAACAGGGCGGCGACGGCGAGCGGGGGTAGGGCGAGCCGGTGGTGCAAGACGGTGGCCAGCAGCCGGTCGGCGAGGGTGAGGGTGGGCCGGCGTCCGGCGCCGGGGCGGGTCTGTCGGGGGCGGTGGCCGCGTCGTTTGTCCAGCTCGGCTTCCCGCTGGTCCTGGTGCAGCGTGGTGATCGTGGTGATCAAGGCGTCCCACGCGGGGGTCGGTAGTCCGGTCACCGTGGGGTGGCACAGCCAGGCCACGTCGGGGCTGGGCTGGTCGAACGGATCCGGCGCCGCGACCGGGAGCTGCGAGTACGGCTCGGGGCGCAGGGTGTAGTTCCAGTCGCCGTGCCACTCGTGGCGGGCCAGCGGCAGAGCGTCCATCTGCGCGTCGCTGACGCGGACCCCGGTGGGGTAGGTGTCGGTGTCGAGTTCGGCCGCGACACACAGCCCGGTCCGGGTGGTGGTCGCGGCGATGCTGTTCACGATGACCTGATGGCTGGACAGGGGCCGGCCACGCCAGTTCATGGTGATGTGCGAGAACAGCCGGTGCTCGATCTTGTTCCACTTGGAGGTGCCGGGCGGGAGGTGGCATACGGTGATCTCCAGGCCGGTTTCCACGGCCAGGGCGGCCAGTTCGGCCTTCCACGCGCGGGTGCGGTAGCCGTTGGAGCCCCCGGCATCGGCGGTGATCAGCAGCCGGCGCGAGCGCGGATAGCCGGCCCGGCCGACCGCGTCCCACCAGCGGCGCAGGCAGGCCACGGCGAATGCGGCGGTGTCGTGGTCGGTGCCCACGCCGACCCAGCCGGTGTTCGCGGCCAGGTCGTAGATCCCGTACGGGATGGCCTTGCCCAGTTGCGGGTCGGGGAAATCGTGGGTCGCCACCTCGACCGGCTCGCCCTTCGGGCACCACTGCTGGCCGGCGTTGCGGTACTGGCCGACCAGCTCCTTCTTCTTGGTGTCCACACTGACCACCGGGTCCCCGGCCGCCTGGTACTGGGTGGCCCGGTCGTTGATGTAGCGGAACTGCGCGTCGCGGTCCGGGTGCTGCGCGCCCTCGATCGTCTTGGCGTTGGCCTGCAGCCTGAAGCCCTCCTCGCGGAGCAGGTCAGCGACCGTGTCGGCGGACACCATGTGCCCGGCCCGGGTCAGCTCGGCGGCCAGCGTCCGGGTCGAGCGCGTCGTCCACCGCAGCGGTGACATCGGATCCCCGCGCACATCCGGCTCGACCAGCGCCATCAGCGCCGGGCGCAGACCGGGATCCCGATCTGCCGCCCTCTTGCGGCCTCCCCCGGGGCGACGCGCCCGGCCCAGCGGCCGCTGGCCAGAGTCCAGCTCCGCCACGCCCCGCGCGACAGTCCGCTCCCGCATCCGGGCCGCCTTCGCCACCACGCGGATGCCGCCGTGGCCCAACGCCCGAGCCTCCGCCCCGGCCAGCAGTCGCCGCTGCCGCTCGTCCAGGTGCGGGAACACCGCTTCGAACTTCGCCGCCAACGCCCGCTCGGTCTGCACCGGGATGGCCATACCACACCAACGGCGATCACGACGAGAAGCAACGCTTTAATTCTCTGCAAGCTCTTTGTGTCAAACCTATTGACCCAAAGTGCCGTTCGTTCCACTTGGACCAGTCGAGCTCCGCTGCAACCGCCGCGGCGCGGAAGGTGTTCAGGTAGACATGCCGGAGATGGTGCAGACCCCGCCCGCCGACGGCGTCGACGAGGTCGAGGAGACCGAGGACCGGCTGCGGCTGAGTCTGGTCCTCGACCTTGACGCCGGCTTCGCCGAGGTGATGCGCGAGCACGAGCGCGTCGTCTACTCG
>DASUPQ010000808.1 GCA_036280995.1 Actinomycetota bacterium
GACTTACAGTGTAAGTTCGTCAACCCCTACGTTGAGGATTCGAGATGACCACCCAGATCCCCCTGAGCCGGCGGCGGGTCCTCGACGCGGCCGTCGCCCTCGCCGACCGGGACGGCGTCGGGGCGCTCAGCATGCGCAAGCTCGCCCAGGAGCTCGGGGTCGAGGCCATGTCGCTGTACCACCACGTGGCCGGCAAGGACGCCATCCTTGACGGCATCGTCGACGTCGTCTTCGCCGAGATCGAGCTGCCGTCGGGCGACGGCGGGTGGAAGGTGGCCATGCGCCGGCGGGCCGTCTCGGCCCGGGAGGTGCTCCGGCGCCACCCCTGGGCCACCGCCCTGATGGAGTCGCGGTCCACGCCCGGCCCCGCCAACCTGCGCCACCACGACGCCGTCCTCGGCGTCCTCCGGAACGCCGGCTTCTCCGTCGAGCTGGCCGCCCACGCCTACTCGCTGCTCGACGCCTACATCTACGGGTTCGCCCTGCAGGAGTCGAGCCTGCCCTTTGACACGCCGGAGGAGACCGCCGAGGTGGCCTCCTCGATCATGGACGGCTTCCCGGCCGACGCCTTCCCGTACCTCACCGAGATCGCCGTCGAGCACGTCCTGCAGCCCGGCTACGACTACGGGAACGAGTACCGGTTCGGGCTCGAGCTGATCCTCGACGGCCTCGAGCGGGCCCTGTCAGGCTAGCGGCCATGAGGGACATTCACGGCCTGCGGGTGCCGGACCGGCTCTACCAGGCGTACGCGTTCGACCTCGACGGCACCATCTACCTCGGCGACCACCTGCTGCCGGGAGCCAGGCGGCTGGTCGAGGAGCTGCGCCGGCGGGGGCTGGTGGTCCGGTTCCTTTCCAACAACCCGACCAAGGACCCGGAGCAGTACGCCGACAAGCTGGCCCGGCTGGGGCTGCCGACCCCGGTGGACGAGATCGTCAACACGGTCGTGACCATGACCCGGTGGCTGCTCGACAACGCCCCCGGCGCCGTCGTCTACCCGATCAGCGAGCCGCCGCTGGTCCGGGCGCTGGAGAAGGCGGGCATCCGCATGTCCAGCGACCCGGCCGAGATCGACGTCGTCGTGGCCAGCTACGACCGGACCTTCACCTACGAGAAGCTGCAGATCGCCTTCGACGCCATCTGGTACCACCGGCGGGCCCGGCTGGTCGCCACCAACCCAGACCGGTTCTGCCCGTTCCCCGGCGGCCGCGGGGAGCCGGACTGCGCGGCCATCATCGCCGCCGTCGAGGCCTGCACCGGCGTCCGCTGCGAGGCCAACACCGGCAAGCCGGACCCGGCGATGCTGCGGGCCGCCCTGACCGGGCTCGACGTGGCCCCCGCCGACTGCGTGATGGTGGGGGACCGGCTGTCGACCGACATCCGCATGGCCCTCGACACCGGGTTGGCCGCCGCCCTCGTCCTCACCGGCGAGACCAGGGCCGAGGACCTCAAGCGGCTGCCGCCGTCCGACGCCCCCGAGCTCGTACTCGACCGCATCGACCGGCTGCTGCCCCCGGCCGTCTGGCAGGAGCTCGGCTGGAGCGAGGACCCGGCCACCGGTCCCGACTGAGGGGGAAGCGAACGATGGCCGCGATCGCGATCGGCGCCGACGCCGCCGGCGCCCCGCTCAAGGAGCACCTGGCCGCCTACCTGCGGGAGCACGGCTACGAGGTCAAGGACTTCGGCAACGGCGCCGGCCAGGACTACCCCGACGTCGCCGCCGAGGTCGCCGAGGCGGTGGCCCGGGGCGAGCACGACCGGGCCCTGCTGGTCTGCGGCACCGGGCTGGGCATGGCCATCACCGCCAACAAGGTCCCCGGGGTGCGGGCGGCCACCGCCCACGACGGCTACTCGGCCGAGCGGGCCCGCAAGTCCAACGACGCCCAGGTGCTGACCATGGGGGCGCGGGTGATCGCCCCCCAGGCGGCCGAGGTGGTGCTGGAGCACTGGCTGGCCTCGGAGTTCGAGGGCGGCAGGTCGGCGCCCAAGGTGGAGAAGATGAAGGCCGTCGACGCCCGCCACCGGGGGTCGCATGGATGACCGGCGCATCCGCTCGGCCCTGGAGGAGGCCACCGACACCCGCGACGTCCTGATCGGCCCGGGGACGCTCGACGGCGTCGCCCAGGTCCTGGCGCGGAGCGCCGGCGACCGGCCGGCGGTGGTGGTCGCCGACGAGACCACCTGGCGGGTCGCGGGCGAGCGGGTCCAGCGGCGGCTGGAGGCGGCCGGGCGGACCACCGCCGAGCCGTACCGGTTCCCTCCCGGCGCCTTCGTGTACGCCGAGTACGGCAACGTGGAGCGCCTCCGCGACGCGCTGGCCACCCACGACGCCGTCCCGGTCGCCGTCGGCTCGGGGACGCTCAACGACCTCGTCAAGCGGGCCGCCTCCGAGCTGGGACGGCCCTATGTGACGGTGGCCACGGCCGCGTCGATGGACGGCTACACGGCGTTCGGGGCGTCGATCGCCAAGGACGGGTACAAGCAGACCATGACCTGCCCGGCCCCCCGGGCCGTCGTGGCCGACCTGGACGTGCTCACCGGGGCCCCGGCCGCCATGACCGCCTCCGGCTACGGCGACCTGCTGGGCAAGGTGACCGCCGGGGCCGACTGGCTGGTCGCCGACGCCCTCGGGGTCGAGGCGGTCGACCCCAAGGTCTGGTCGCTCGTGCAGGGCCCGCTGCGGGCGGCCACCGGCCGTCCGGCCGAGCTGGCCGCCGGCGACCGGACGGCCATGGAGGGCCTCATCGAGGGGCTGGTCATGTCCGGGCTGGCCATGCAGGCTCACGCCTCGTCCCGGCCCGCCTCCGGGGCCGAGCACCAGTTCAGCCACCTGTGGGAGATGGAGGGGCTGGGCCACGACCGGAGCCCGCCCCTGTCCCACGGGTTCAAGGTCGGAGTCGCCACGGTCGCGGTGGCCGCCCTGTACGAGCGGCTCCTGGCCCGCGACCTGGGCGCCGTGGACGCCGAGGCCGTCCGCGCCAGCTGGCCCGCCCCCGAGCAGGTGGAGGCGGCGGTGGCGGCCGCCCACACCGCCCCGGGGCTGGCCACGGCCGCGGTCGCCGAGAGCCTGGCCAAGCACGTCGACGCCGGCCAGCTCGGCCGCCGGCTGGCCCTGCTGCGCCAGCGGTGGCCCGGCCTCCGCGAGCGCCTGGCCGGCCAACTCCTCCCGGCCGGGCGGCTGGCCGGCATGCTGGCGGCCGCCGGCTGCCCCACCGGTCCGGCCGCGCTCGGGCTGGACCGGTCCGCGTTCAGGGCCACCTATCACCGGGCGCGGATGATCCGGCGTCGCTACACCGTCCTCGACCTGGCCGCCGAGACCGGCCTCCTGGACGAGTGCGTCGACGAGCTGTTCGCCCCCGGCGGGTTCTTCGCCGGCGCGTAAGGGGGACCGCACGCCTGGCCGGCGCCCAGCTCGGCGCCGGTCTGGTCGGCGCCGGCCTGGTCGGGGAGCGGGTCGCCTCGCCGCGGCCGTTGCCGTCGCCGCCCGCGCGGCTGCCGGTGACGGCGTCCGGGCTGGCGGGCAGGACCCGGAAGCTGGCCTAGTCGACCCGGTAGGTGTCGGTGCGCATGTCGCAGGAGATCCCGAACCGGCCCCGTCCCGCCGCGTCCCTGCTGGACACGGTGTAGGTGGCGACCAGGCGGCGGCCGTTCCAGCGGGCGATGGTCGCCGGCCGGGTGGCGCGGAGGTTCTCGACCGGCGGTGGGTCCTGGTTGCGCGCCGGCGCTGGCAGCCGCCTGACAGCGCCGCCCGTACGGAGAGGAGAGACCGCCTAGGGGAAGGGCCCGGCGCGGGGGAGCATGGCCGGGACCTGGTGGCCGAGCTGCTCGGCGAGGAACTCCGCCACCGGCAGGAGCGCCTGGAGGTCGAGGCCGGTCCCGATCCCCATCCGGTCGAGCAGGTAGACGAGGTCGTCGGTGGCGATGTTGCCGGTCGCCCTGGGCGCGAACGGGCACCCACCGATGCCGCCGGCGCTGGCGTCGAGCACGCCGACGCCGTCGAGGACGGCGGCGAAGGCGTTGGCGAACCCGGTGTTGCGGGTGTTGTGGAAGTGGTACCGCAGCGGCGGCTGCTCGCCCACCGCTTCGCGGACCCGCGCGGTCAGCTCCCGGACCTGGTTGGGCGTGCCGACGCCGATGGTGTCGCCCAGGCACAGCTCGTCGAACCCGGCGGCCGCTCCCCGCCGGGCGAGCTCGACCACCCTGCCCGGGTCCACCTCCCCCTCGAACGGGCAGCCGAAGGCGGCGGAGAGGGTCAGGGTGGTGAACAGCCCCCGCGGCCGGGCCTGGGCCGCGACCTCGGTGGCCATGGCCATCGCCTCGTCGGTGGAGACGTTCTGGTTGCGCCGGCTGAAGGTGTCGGTGACGCACACGACCACGTTGACCTCGTCGACGCCGGTGTCCACGGCCCGGTCGAGGCCGCGCCGGTTCAGGACCAGCCCGGCGTAGGACACGCCGTCGGTGCGGGGGACGCGGGCCATCACGGCCTCGGCGTCGGCCATGGCCGGGACCAGTCGCGGGTGGGCGAACGACACCGCCTCGACCCGGCGCGCCCCCGCCGCCACCAGCCGGGCGATCAGCTCGACCTTGGCGTCGGTGGACAGCACGACGGACTCGTTCTGCAGGCCGTCGCGGGGGCTGACCTCCACGATCACGAGTTGTTGCATCATGAGGTGCCTCGCACGATAGCCGATGCGGTGCCCGGAGGGGACCATGGCCTCGACGTTTCCAGGCGGTGCGGAGACCGTCTTCACCTACGGCGCGCCCCTGCTGAAGTTCGGCACCGGCGCCGCCGACGAGATCGGCTACGACCTGTCCCAGTACGGCGCCCGCCGGGTCCTGGTGGTCACCGACCCCGGCGTCGCCGCCACCGGGGCGCCGGCGCGGATCGCCGGCCAGATGGGGCGGTTCGGCATCGAGGCCCACGTCTACGACGGCGTCCACGTGGAGCCGACCGACGCCAGCCTCCAGGCGGCCATCGACCACGCCACCGAGCACGGGCCCTGGGACGCGTACGTGGCCGTCGGCGGCGGCTCCAGCATCGACACCGCCAAGGCGGTCGACCTGCTCGCCACCAACCCCGGCGAGCTGCTCGACTACGTCAACCGGCCCGTCGGCGAGGGCCGGGCCCCCAGCCGGCCGCTCGACCCGCTGGTGGCCGTGCCCACGACCACCGGCACGGGCGCCGAGAGCACCACCATCTGCGTGCTCGACGTGCTCGCCGACAAGCTCAAGACCGGCATCAGCCACCCGCGCCTGCGCCCGACCCTGGCCGTGGTCGACCCGGCCCTGACCGTGACCCAGCCGGCCGCGGTGACCGCGGCCAGCGGCATGGACGTCCTCTGCCACGCCCTGGAGAGCTGGACGGCCAAGCCCTACACCGCCTACGAGCGCAAGCGGCCGGAGCAGCGGGTGCCCTACTGCGGGGCCAACCCGATCTCCGACCTGTGGTCGGAGCAGGCGCTGCGGCTGCTGGCCGGCTCGTTCCGCGACGCCGTGCGCGACGGCGACGACCTGGAGGCGCGGGGACGGATGGCCCTGGCCGCGACCATGGCCGGGCTCGGCTTCGGCAACGCCGGCGTCCACATCCCGCACGCCAACGCCTACCCGATCGCCGGGCGGGTCAAGGACTTCCGGCCCGGCGGCTACCCCGACGGCGAGCCGATCGTGCCCCACGGCATGGCCGTGTCGCTGACCGCGCCCGAGGCGTTCCGGTTCACCTTCGAGGCCTGCCCCGAGCGGCACCTGCGCGCGGCCGAGCTGCTCGCCCCCGGCCTGGAGCGGCCCGGCGACGACGCCGAGTACCTCCCGGCCGCCCTGACCCGGCTGATGCGCGACGTCGGCATCCCCAACGGGATCGGCGGGGTCGGCTACGACGAGGCCGACGTGCCCGACCTGGCCGAGGGGGCCATGAAGCAGCAGCGGCTGCTCGACACCGCCCCCCGGCCGGTGACCGAGGACGACGTTGCCGCGATCCTGACCCGCTCGCTGTCGAACTGGTAGGAGGCGACCTGACCGCCGAGCTGGCCGCCGCCCTGCGCAAGGCCGGGGTGGCCGAGGTCGACGGGTCCGCGCGGCGGCGGGCCGAGTACTCGACCGACGCCTCGCTGTACCGGGTGCCGCCGGCGCTGGTCGCCTTCCCGCGCGACCCCGACGAGGTCGTGGCCGTGGTCGCGACCTGCCTGGAGCTGGGCGTGCCGGTGACGGCCAGGGGCGCCGGGACCTCGATCGCCGGCAACGCCGTCGGGCCCGGGGTGGTCATGGACCTGTCCCGGCACCTGGGGCGGGTGCTGGCCCTCGACCCGGAGGCGGCCGCGGCCCGGGTCGAGCCGGGCGTGGTCCTCGACGATCTCCAGGCGGCGGCCCGGCCCCACGGGCTGCGCTTCGGTCCCGACCCCTCGACCCACAGCCGCTGCACCCTGGGCGGGATGCTCGGCACCAACGCCTGCGGGTCGCGGGCCCTGGCCTACGGCCGCACGGCCGACAACGTCCTGGAGCTCGACGTGGTCTGCGGCACGGGCCGGCGCCTGCGGGCCGGGCCGGGCACGGTGGGGGAGGTGCCGGGGCTGGCGGCGGCGGTCCGGGCCGGCCTGGGGCCGATCCGGACCCAGTTCGGGCGCTTCGCCCGCCAGGGCTCCGGCTACGCGCTGGAGCACCTGCTGCCCGAGCGGGGCGGCGACCTGGCCCGGGCCCTGGTCGGCAGCGAGGGCACCCTGGCCGTGGTCCTCGGGGCCACCCTCCGCCTGGTCCGGGCGCCGGCGGCGACCACGATGGTCGTGCTCGGCTACCCGGACATGGCCACCGCGGCCGACGCCGTGGCCGGGGTCCTGCCCGCGGCGCCGGTGGCCCTCGAAGGCATCGACGCCCGCATCGTCGAGGTCGTGCGGCGCCGGGGCCGGGCCGTGCCGGAGCTCCCCGAGGGTGGCGGCTGGCTCCTGGCCGAGCTCCCCGGGGCCACGGCGGCCGAGGCCGAGGCGGCCGGGCGGCGGCTGGCCGCCTCGGCCGGCGGGGACGCGCTCGCCGCCCGGGTCCTGACCGACCCGGCCGAGACGGCCGCCATCTGGCGCATCCGCGAGGACGGGGCCGGGTTCGGCGGGCGCAGCCCGGCCGGGGCGCCGGCCTGGGCCGGCTGGGAGGACGCGGCCGTCCCTCCCGAGCGGCTCGGCGCCTA
>DASUPQ010000809.1 GCA_036280995.1 Actinomycetota bacterium
TGTCGGACTGCCAGGGAAGTGCCAACGGCAGGCTGCGCGGACGGGAGGGACCGGATGAACTACCGGAGGATCGCGACCTTCACCGGGTGGTTGTGGATCATCACCTTCGTGACCTCGATCCCCGCGCGATTCTTCTTCTACGCTCCGGTGCTCGACCACGAGGGCAACTACGTCACCGGCGCGGGGGCCGACGCCCAGACGCTCATCGCCATCGGGGCCGTGCTGGAGCTGGCGCTGATTATCTCGAACGTCGGGACGGCGGTGGTGCCGTACTCGATCCACAAGCGCGTGCACGAGGCAGGCGCCGTCGCCTACGTGACGGCGCGCCTGGTGGAGTGCACCTTCATCGCCATCGGCATCGTCTGCATGCTCGCCATCTCCAGCCTCCGCCAGGACGCGCCCAGCGGGGCCAACGCCGCGGTCGGGCAGGGCATCTTCGCGGTTTATGAGTGGACCTTCCGGCTCGGGCCGGGCGTCTTCGCCGGCATCGCGAACGGCCTGATCCTGGGGTGGCTGATGTACCGATCCGGCTTGGTGCCCCCCCGCTTTGCCCTGTTCGGGCTGGTCGGAGGGCCGCTGGTCAGCATCGTGGGCGTCCTGGTCATCTTGGGCGTCCTTCCGGCCGAGGGCCCGCACCAGGTGCTGGTGGCCCCGGAGTTCATTTGGGAGCTGGGGATCGGCATCTATCTCATCGTCAAGGGCTACCGGACCTCGTCTCCGGCCCTCGCAGGGACCCAGGACGCCGCAGCGGTCTAGCCCGGCTTCGCCCGAACGCAGCCTGCCAGCGCAGGAACCGCGGGCGACCTCTCGTCGCATCGCTGGTCGAGCTGGCTACTGCGTCGGCTCGACTGAATCAGGTCGCCGGCTGTGGCCGGCTCAGGTGGCGGGTTGGTTGATGGAGTGCTTGCGGCTGGGGTCGGGCATGCCATCTACCGTCCGGCCAGATCTCCACCCTGGCGTGGTGGGGGCACGAGGCTCCCACCGCGAGGGCCGCTCGCCGGCCCGTCCTAGGCTGCTTGCGATGGGTCTTGCTCCGCCTTCGGCTTAATCGAGCGACACGCGCTCGCTGCGGTCGACCCCTGAGCCACGGTCTGGATCCCGGCCCGGGATCAGCACCCAGTGCTCCGAGACGGTCGCGCGATAGAGCCGGAAGAGTGCCGATCCCTGCACATCGTCCAGGCCGAACGCGCGACCGATGTCCTGTCGGGACACGCGGTCGAAGACCTCCAGACCCTGTTCGAGCTCGGCGCCCGTGAGCTCCTTGGCGACGCCCTTCAGGTACACGGCCTGGGCGCCGCCGACCGGGACCGACGAGTCGAAGATCGCGATCGCAACCTCCGGGCGGGCGGCGAGGTTCCGCGAGTGCTTGGCGTCCGGCGATGAGACCCAGTGGAAGTGCCGGTAGTCCTCGGAGGCAAACCACACCGGCGAGACCCACGGGTTCCCTGCCCCATCAGCCGTGCCCAGCGCCATGTAGCTGTTCGTGTCGATCACGCTCCGGGCGACGTCGGTGAGCTCAGGCGCCATGCAGCACCTCCCACAGCTCACGGACCTCGGACATGGGAAGCACGGTTGCGGACACGGTGTCTCCTTCCTGGCCTGTGGTCTTGAACCTATCTCGCTTAAGCCGCCGCTAGACGATTGATTCCAGGGTCAATGGTCGTAGGCGATCAGGGACCGTAGGGTCGGTTGTCCGGTCTTGTGGTTGTGCCAGATGGCGACGGCCAGGCGAGGATGCGCTGCAAGACCCGGACCGCGACCCCGCCACAGGTACGGCCACCGTGGCGCTCCAGGTCGAGCTGGCCTTGGAAGGTCTGGTTGACCGACTCGATGAGCTGCCGCAGCGGGCGGAACAGGTGCCCACCGGCCCGGGCGGGCTCGCCCTTGCGGGCCGGAGCAGCCGCACGCCCAGCCCGGCCAGGACCTGCTGGACCTCGCGGCCGTAGTAGTGCTTGTCGGCCAGCAGCGTCTGCCCAGGCCGGGCGGCCACCAACTCCGGCTCGACCGCCAGCAGGTCCACCAGCACCTGGCGCTCGTCGGCCTTGGCGCCGGGCAACGCGAAGGCGACCGGGAGGCCATGCAGGGTGCAGACCAGGTGCAGCCGCAGCCCCCAGAACCAGCGCGAGTGGCTGGCGCAGGAGCCGTATTGGGCCCAGCCAGCCAGCGCCGAACGCTTGGTGGTCTCCGGGGAACGGCCGCACTCCACCGGGGTGGAGTCGACGATCCAGCTGTCGTCGGTCCACAGGCTGGTGTCGGTGGCGACGGCCCGGATGGCGTGGCGCAGCAGCCCAGCCGCGCCCCGGCAGGCGCTTGGTGTAGCCAGCCTGGCCGGGGCAGATACGGGAACAGATGGCCCAGGTGGCGGTCGGCGTGACCCAGCCAGCGGGCCTCGGAGGTGAAGCCGAGCAGGGCTTGCATGACGGCCAAGGTGACCAGTTCGGCGTCGCTGAGCTTGGGGGCGATGCCGACCGTGGGTCGCCATGGCGCCAGCTGGGGTGCTTGCTGCAGCAGCTCGTCGATCTTCACCTACAGTGCCGTGGCGAGGGTGTCCAGGTCGGCGTCCACGAGGCCTCCCACGAGGTCGACGTTGGGTAGCAACGCCGATCATGGGCACCCTCCTCACCTCACGCATCCCTTGGAATCACTCATCTAGGGTGCTCGACACGACCAGAGACCGCCACCGCACCGAGAGCGCGCTGCTCACCGGTGTCCTGCTGGCGGGGGCGGCCTTCTGGGCGCTGCTGATCCGCGCGCCGGTCCCACCCCACCCGTGCAGCGTGTCATTCGGGTTCTGGCTGCTGGTGGTTCCGTCGCTGCGGTGCTTCCAGTCGCCTGTCGCCTCGCACCACTCACGAGCCGTCGGGCTCCTTGTGGTCGCGCTCTCGGCGTGGGCGATGTGGACCGGTCCCCGGATCCGACCTCCGATGAACCCCAGCGCGGTGCTGGCCAGGCAGGAGCCGATCGTCGCACTGGCGGGACGTGATGCTGCCGATGTCGACCCCTTCTCCCGAGCCGAGACCGGGGCTGTGGGACCCGCATGAGCAACAGCAGCTCGGCCAACGCCGTGCGTCGGCTGGTCGACCCGCTCAAGGACTTCCTGCACACTGAGGCCGCCGGCGGCCTGGCCCTGCTGGCGGCCACGGTAGTCGCCCTCGGCTGGCCAACAGGCCCTCTGGGCGCCGGCTACGAGGGGTTGTGGGTGTGGGAGCTGACCATCGGGGCCGGGCCGCTGTCGGTCACCGAGGGACCTCCAGCACTGGGTCATCGACGGTCTCATGGCCGTGTTCTTCTGCGTGGTCGGCCTGGATATCAACTCGTCATCCTGCGGTTCGCCCTGGCCAATGCC
>DASUPQ010000810.1 GCA_036280995.1 Actinomycetota bacterium
CTGCGGGTCCGCGTGGCCGTGGCGTTCCAGCGCGAGGGCATCGACACCTCCGCCGACGCCGGCGCCGAGCCGGATCCGGGTGGCGCGTGAGACGCTACCGGCTGCCCGCGACGCTGCTGAACGGCAGGCTGCGGACCTCGACCTTGCTGCTGTCCCTGCTCTTCCTGGCCGTGTTGACCCTGTCATCGGCTGTCAGCGCCGGTTCGTCCAGTGCTGGCGACTCGGACTCGACCGCCTCGGCCGGGACTCCCGAGGACTCCATGGCCGTCCCCTTCCTTTCGCGTGTCCGGAGTGTAGCGGCCCATTCGTCACCGTTGATGGCGACGGTTGGCATTTCAGATCACCGCCTCGGTGCCGTCAGGTCCGAGGAGTTGTCGCAGTAGGATTCCGCTGTGGCGGAAGTACGCCACCTCGGCCGGGGTGTCGTAGATGCGTACACACGACATTTCAGGCTCTTCTCACCGATCCGTGGGTGTCTTGAGGGCCTGATGTGACTGCACGCCGCTGCCCGTCTACGGTTCCGGCTCTCTGAGGGCTGGATCCGGGAGAAGGGAAACGGCGTGCGATCGGCAAGGCTATGGGCCAGGCTGCTCGGTGTCGAGCAGGCGGTCGTGGAACGGGTCTGCTTGGACGAGGACGAGCAGGCGCTGGTGGTGTCGGTCCGGCCCCGCAAGGGGGGCAGGCGCCGCTGCGGTCGCTGTGGTCGGCGCTGCCCGGGCTTCGACCAGGGCCAGGGCCGGCGGCGCTGGCGGGCGTTGGACCTGGGCGTGGTCCGCGCCTACCTGGAGGCCGACGCGCCCCGGGTCTGCTGCCCCCAGCATGGGGTGGTGGTCGCCGCCGTGCCCTGGGCACGCCACGGCGCCGGGCACACCCGCGCGTTCGACGACACCGCCGCCTGGCTGGCGGTCCACACCTCCAAGCAGGCGGTCGGTGAGCTGCTACGGGTGGCCTGGGCGACGGTCGGGCGCATCATCACCCGTGTGGTCGCCGATGCCGAGGCCAGCCGGGACCGCTTAGCCGGGCTGCGGCGGATCGGCATCGACGAGATCTCGTACAAGCGGGGCCACCGCTACCTGACAGTGGTGGTCGACCACGATACGGGCCGGCTGGTGTGGGCCGCCCCGGGCCATGACCAGATGACGCTCGGCCGCTTCTTCGACGCCCTCGGCCAGGCGCGCTGCCAGCAGCTGCGGCTGGTCAGCGCCGACGCCGCCCCCTGGATCGCGACCGTGGTGGCCGAGCGCTGCCCCCAAGCAAGGCTCTGCCTGGACCCCTTCCACGTCGTCACCTGGGCCACCGACACGCTCGACCAGGTACGCCGCGAGGTCTGGAACGCCGCCCGCAAGGGCGGGCAGACTGCCCTGGCGCGCGAGCTCAAGGGTGCCCGCTATGCGCTGTGGAAGAACCCTGGCGACCTGACCGCCCGCCAGCGGGCCAAGCTCGCCTGGATCGCCCGGGTCAACGACCGCCTCTACCGCGCCTACCTGTTGAAGGAAGAACTCAGGCTGGTGTTCACGCTCAAGGGCGTGCGCGCCACTGTGCTGCTCCAGGCGTGGCTGGCCTGGGCCAGGCGCTGCCGCATCCCCGCCTTCGTGGAGCTGGCCAAGGCGATCGCCCGGCACCGGGCCGACATCCAGGCCACCCTCACCCAAGGCCTGTCCAACGGCCGCGTCGAGGCCGTCAACACCAAGATCCGCCTGCTCACCCGGGTCGCGTTCGGGTTCAAGTCCCCCGAGGCGCTGATCGCGTTGGCCATGCTCAGCCTCGGCGGAATCTGCCCATCCCTGCCCGGCCGCGGCTAACAGACCCTCAGCGGCGTGCGACCACCAGCCCGCTGGCGGTCGGCACCGCCCCGGCGTCAACGGCGACCGCCTGCAGCAGGCTGGCCCGCACCAACGTGGTCGAGGGGCTGGCAAGATCGATGACCGCCGCCGCGGCCAGCTCCTCGTCCAGCCGCCCACCATCACGCAGCGCCAGCACCGCCCGGGCCAGCCCAGCACGCGCCGCTGGAGTATCCAGCCGGGCGAGCACGCCCGCCAGCAGCCCCAGTACCGCATCGGTGTCATTGTCCTCGTCGGCCAATGCCGCACCCAGACCGACAAGCTCGGGGGTAAGCAGCCGCGGCAGGGGCCACAGCAGCGACGGGTCCAAGCTCGGCAGGTCAATCAGCGCATCAGCCAGCTCGTCCAGCTGCTCGTCGTCGTGGTCACCCAGCACCCAGGCCGCCGCCCGCGCCTCCACCGCGAGGAACGCCTTGGCCAGCTCGTCCTCCGATGGGCCCCGCCTCACACCGCAGCAGCGCTTGACCTTCCGCCCGCTCCCGCACGGGCACCGCTCGTTGCGGCCCAGACCCGCCATCCAACACCCTCCCTCGCCCGAATCCCAGCGGACGCTATCAGGTCGGAGACACAGGTATGGAGGCGACCTCTAGACCCACGGAAGCAGGGGAAGAGCCTCATTTCCCCGCTGAGGCAGCCACGCCGCCGCTGCGTTCAACGGCAGTGGTCTTCATGACCCGAGCCGGCGTGGGGTGCTGACCGGCGAACGCCTGGGCACCTTGGCAAGCAGTTCGCTAGGGTGTGCAGACTTCGGCATCGAACTGGTCGATCTGGATGGCTAGGACGACCACG
>DASUPQ010000811.1 GCA_036280995.1 Actinomycetota bacterium
GTCGTCGGAGGCCAGGCGCTCCATGACCATGGCGATGACCACCTCGTCGGGCACCAGGTCGCCCCGGTCCATGAACTCCTGGGCGGCCCGGCCCAGCTCGGTCCCCTCGGCCACGTTCGCCCGGAAGATGTCCCCGGTGGCCACGTCGGCGCAGGTGAAGTGCTCCGCCAGCTTGACCGCCTGCGTTCCCTTGCCCGCCCCGGGCGGGCCGAGGACCACCAGCCTCAACGGAGAAAGCCCTCGTAGTTCCGCATCAGGAGCTGGGACTCGATCTGCTTCATGGTCTCCAGCCCGACCCCGACCGTGATCAGGATGGACGTGCCCCCGAACGGGAACGACTGCACGTTGCCGGCGGCCAGGGCGATGAAGGGCAGGATGGCCACGGCGCCGAGGAACACCGCCCCGGGCAGGGTGATCCGGGTCAGGATGTAGTTCAGGTGCTCGGCCGTCTGCCGGCCGGGCCGGATCCCGGGGATGAAGCCGCCGTACTTCTTCATGTTGTCGGCGGTGTCGACCGGGTTGAAGGCGATCGAGTTGTAGAAGTAGGCGAACCCGATGATCAGCAGGAAGTAGGTGATGATGTAGAGCGGGTGGCTGCCCGTCTGGGCGAACCGCTCCACGAAGTCGGTCAGCCACTCCTTGTTCACGATCGAGGCCAGCAGCACCGGGATGTACAGCAGGCTGGACGCGAAGATGATCGGGATGACCCCGGCCTGGTTGACCTTCAGGGGGATGTAGGTCGACTGGCCGCCGTACATCCGCCGGCCCACCATCCGCTTGGCGTACTGCACCGGGATCCGGCGCTGGGCCTGCTCGACGAAGATCACGGCCACCACGATCAGCAGGCCGAGGAAGCAGACCAGCCCGAAGATGAAGGCCTTGTTCACCCGCAGGATGTTGGCGCCCTCGCTGGGCAGGGTGGACACGATCGCCGCGAAGATCAGGATCGACATGCCGTTGCCGACCCCGCGCTGGGTGATCAGCTCGCCCAGCCACATGATCAGGGCCGTCCCCGCGGTCAGGGTCATGACGGCCAGGGCGAACCGGCCGGGAGTGAGCCCGGGGAAGATGTCGATCGGCAGGATCCCCTGGTTGTGGGCGAGCTGGACGATGCTGGCCGACTGCAGCAGGGCCAGGAACACCGTCACGTAGCGGGTGTACTGCTGGATCTTCTTGCGCCCGGTCTCCCCCTCCTTCTGGAGCTGCTCCAGCCGGGGGATGACCACCCCGAGGAGCTGCATGATGATCGAGGAGGTGATGTAGGGCATGATCCCGAGGGCGAAGATCGCGAACTGGGTCAGCGCCCCGCCCGAGAACAGGTTGATCAGCGTGAACGCCCCGCTGGGGTCCTGGGCCGGGTTCTCGAGGTAGTTCTGGACGGCGTCGAAGTCGACCCCGGGCACCGGCAGGTGCGACCCGAGCCGGTACACGGCGATGATCGCCACGGTGAAGAGGATCTTGCCCCGCAGCTCGGGGATCTTGAAGGCGTTGCGGAAGGCCGACAGCACGCGGGTTCCTCTCCTTTGCGGCCTAGACGACCTCTACGGTACCGCCTGCGGCGGTGATCTTGGAGGCCGCAGTGGCCGAGAAGGCGTGGGCTCGCACCTCGAAGGCGACCGAGACGTCACCGTGGCCGAGGACCTTGACCGGGGTGCCCTTGCGGGCCAGACCGGCCGCGACCAGCCCGTCCGGGTCGACGCCGCCGCCCCTGGGGAACGCGGCCTGGAGGCGGTCGAGGTTGACCACCGACCAGTGGACCTTGTTGGGGTTGGTGAACCCGCGCAGCTTGGGGACGCGGCGCTGGAGCGGCATCTGGCCGCCCTCGAACCCGATCCGGATCCGCGACCGGGCCTTGGAGCCCTTGGTGCCCCGGCCGGCCGTCTTGCCCTTGCCCGAGGCATCGCCGCGCCCCTTGCGCACCCGGTCCTTGGTGGACCCGGGCGCCGGGCGTAGGTGATGCAGCTTCACTCTTGTACCTCCTCCACCTCGACCAGGTGGGAGACCTTGAAGATCATGCCGCGGATCTCGGGGCGGTCCTCCTTGACGACGGTGTCGCCGATCCGCTTGAGCCCGAGGCTCCTGACCGTGGCCCGCTGCGGGCGGGGCCGGCCGATCAGGGACCGCTTCTGGGTGACCTTGAGGCGGGTGCTCACGCCGACTGCTCCTTCGCCTTGCCGGCGCCCGCGCCGACCGCGGCCGCCGCCTTCTGCCTGGCCACCGTGACCGGCGACATCTCGGCCAGCTCGAGGCCGCGCCGGTCGGCCACCTCCTGGGGCCGCCGGAGCTGCTTGAGGCCGGCGACGGTGGCGTGGACGATGTTGATCGGGTTGGACGACCCGAGCGACTTGGAGAGGACGTCGGAGACCCCGGCCGCCTCGAGGACGGCCCGGACCGGGCCGCCGGCGATGACCCCGGTTCCCGGGGAGGCCGGCTTGAGCAGGACCCGGCCGGCGCCCTCGGCGCCGAGCACCTCGTGCGGGATGGTCGAGCCGATCATCGGCACCGGGAAGAAGTTCTTCTTGGCCGTCTCGACCCCCTTCTGGATGGCCGAGGGGACCTCCTTGGCCTTGCCGTAGCCGACGCCGACCTTGCCGTTGCCGTCGCCCACCACCACCAGGGCGGTGAACGAGAACCGGCGGCCACCCTTCACGACCTTGGCCACGCGGTTGATCGCGACCACGCGCTCCTCGAACTGGGACTTGGGGGCCTCATCCCGGCCTGGGCCGCCCCGGTCGTCACGGGGCGGCCGGTTTCCCTGCTGTCCACCGGGACCCCGGCGAGGGGCTGGTGCCATGCGGAATGCCTCCTTCAGGATCTTCCTAGAACTTGAGACCGCCCTCGCGGGCCGCCTCGGCCAGCGCGCGGACACGTCCCTGGTACTGGTAGCCGCCGCGGTCGAACACCACCGAGGTGATGCCGGCCGCCTTGGCCCTGGTGGCCAGCTCGGCGCCGACCCGGGAGGCGGCGGCCTTCTTGTCGCCGTCGCCGGCGGAGCCCGGCGAGCCCGCCGCGGCCAGCGTGCGGCCGGCCCGGTCGTCGATGAGCTGGGCGTAGATCTGCTTGTTGGAGCGGAAGACGGCCAGGCGCGGCCGCTCGGCCGTGCCGACCACCCGCCGCCGCACGCGACGGTGGCGCCGCAGGCGCGCGTCGCGCTTCACCTTCGCATTGTTCATCGTGGGGTCCTCACTTCGCCGTCTTGCCGGCCTTGCGCCGGACGACCTCGCCGGCGTAGCGGACGCCCTTGCCCTTGTACGGGTCGGGCTTGCGCAGCCGGCGGATGTCGGCCGCCACCTGGCCCACCTGCTGCTTGTTGATGCCCTTGACCGAGAAGCGGGTCGGGCTGGTCACCTCGAAGGTGATGCCCTCGGGGGCCTTGACCGGGATCTGGTGGGAGTAGCCGAGGCTGAACACCAGGTCGGAGCCCTGGGCCTGGACCCGGTAGCCGACCCCCTGGATCTCGAGCTGCTTCTCGAACCCCTTGGTGACCCCCTCGACCATGTTGGCCACCAGGGAGCGGACCAGGCCGTGCAGGGCCCGGTGCTCGCGCTCGTCGTCGGGCCGCTCGACCAGGAGCTGGTTGCCCTCCTGGCGGACCGAGATGGACGTCGGGATCGTCTCGGCCAGGGTGCCCATGGGGCCCTTCACGGTGGCCAGGGTGCCCTCGACCGTCACCTCGACGCCGCTGGGGACCTCGATGGGAAGCTTGCCGATGCGTGACAAGGTGCGCCTCCCTTACCAGACGTAGGCCACGACCTCGCCACCGATGCCGGCCTTATGGGCGGCGCGGTCGGTGAGCAGGCCGGACGAGGTCGAGATGATGGCGATGCCGAGGCCTCCAAGGACCCGGGGCAGGCTTTCCTTCTTGGCATACACGCGCAGCCCCGGCTTGGAGATGCGGCGGACGCCGCTGATGGTCCGCTCCCGGTTGGGGCCGTACTTGAGGACGACCGTCAGCTTGGAACCGACGTCGGCCTTCTCGACCGCGTAGTCCCGGATGTAGCCCTCCTGCTTGAGGACCTTGGCGATCTCCACCTTCATCCTCGAGCTGGGCATGACGATCTCGTCGTGGTAGGCGGCGTTGCCGTTGCGCAGCCGGGTCAGCATGTCGGCGATCGGGTCGGTCATGCTCATGTCGGTACCCGCCCCCTACCAGCTCGACTTGGTGACGCCCGGCAGCTCGCCGGCGTGGGCGAGCTGGCGCACGCAGATCCGGCACAGGCCGAACTTGCGCAGCACGGCCCGCGGCCGCCCGCAGCGCTGGCAGCGCGTGTAGCCGCGCACCTTGAACTTCGGGGTGCGCTTGGCCTTGGCGATCAGGGACTTCTTTGCCATCTGCTGGTATTACCTCCTGGTCCCGCCGGTTCCGGGTGTCCGGCCTGGCGGGAACCGTCGTCAACTCTGGCGGAACGGGAACCCGAGGGCGGTGAGCAGCGCCCGCCCCTGGTCGTCGGTCTCGGCGCTGGTCACCACGGTGATGTCCATGCCCCGGATCTTCTCGATCTTGTCGTAGTCGATCTCCGGGAAGACCAGCTGCTCGGTCAGCCCGAAGGTGAAGTTGCCGTGGCCGTCGAAGGTCCTTGGGTTGAGGCCGCGGAAGTCGCGGATGCGGGGCAGGACGATCGCGACCAGCCGGTCGAGGAACTCCCACATGCGGTCGCCGCGCAGGGTGACCTTGGCCCCGATCGACTGGCCCTCGCGGATCTTGAAGCCGGCGATCGACTTCTTGGCCTTGGTGACCAGCGGCTTCTGCCCGGTGATCTGGGTCAGGTCGCGCACCGCGCCGTCCAGCAGGCGGGACTCCTTGACGGCCTCGCCGATGCCCATGTTGACCACGACCTTGAGCGGCCGCGGGACCTGCATGATGTTGCCGAGCCCGAGCTCGTCCTTGAGCCGCTGCTCGACCTCGGCGCGGTAGCGCGCCTTCAGCCGCGGCATCTCTCGCTCTGGAGCGGTCTGCGTCATCGTCTCGTCTTCCTCTTAGAACTTCGCGCCGGTGCGGGCGCAGACCCGGACCTTGACGCCGTCCTCGTCGCGGTAGGCGACCCGGGTCGGCTTGCCGTCGTCGGGGCTGAGCAGCTGCACGTTGGAGGCGTCGATCCAGGCCTCCTTCTCGGTGATGCCGCCGGTCTGGCCGCCCCGCTGGGTGGGCCGGATCTTCTCGTGCCGCTTGATGCGGTTGACGCCCTCGACCAGCACCTTGTTGCGGCGCGGGTCGACCTTGATCACCCGCCCGGTGACGCCGAGGTCCTTGCCGGCCATGACCATCACGCGGTCGTCCTTGCGTACCTTCACGGCTACAGCACCTCCGGGGCCAGGCTGATGATCTTCATGAAGCGCTTCTCCCGCAGCTCCCGGCCGACCGGCCCGAAGATGCGGGTGCCCCGCGGGTTCTGCTGCTCGTTGATGATCACGGCCGCGTTCTCGTCGAAGCGGATGTAGGAGCCGTCGGGGCGGCGCTTCTGCTTCTTGACCCGGACGACGACCGCCTTGACGACCTCGCCCTCCTTGACGGCGCCACCGGGGATGGCGTCCTTCACCGTGGCCACGATGATGTCGCCGATGGAGGCGTAGCGCCGCCCGGAGCCGCCGAGCACGCGGATGCAGAGGATCTCCTTGGCACCCGTGTTGTCCGCGACCTTCAGCCGCGACTCCTGCTGGATCATACAGACCTCTTATTCATCTTCTGTGGTCGGCGTTGTCCCATGGTTCTGCGAAGTGAACCGCAGGTTCACTTCGCCTTCTGGATGATCTCGGTGACCCGCCAGCGCTTGGTCGCCGACATGGGCCGGGTCTCGGCCAGCCGGACGAGGTCGCCCGTGCCGGCGCTGTTCTGCTCGTCGTGGGCCTTGAGCCGGGTCGTCCGCCGGATCGTCTTCTGGTACAGGCGGTGCTGGCGGATGTCCTCCACCTCGACGACCACCGTCTTGTCCATCTTGTCGGAGACCACGACCCCCGTGCGGACCTTGCGGGTCCCGCGGGGCTTGCTCGTGGTCGTCGCGTCCTGCTCGGTCACTGGCGCTCCCTCTCTGTGGCCCGCTCGCGCTGGTGCATCACGGTGAGGACCCTGGCGATGTCCTTGCGGACCTCGCGCAGCCGGTGCGGGTTGTCGAGCTGGCCGGTGACGTTCTGGAACCGGAGGTTGAACAGCTCCTCCTTGGCCTCGGCCAGCTTGGCGGCCAGCTCGTCCGCGTCCAGGTCGGCCAGCTCACTTGCCTTCATGGTCATCACTCCGCGTCAACGCGCTTCACGAACCTGCACTTCATCGGCAGCTTGTGGGCGGCCAGGCGCATCGCCTCCTGGGCGGTGGCCTCGGGAACGCCCGACAGCTCGAACATCACCCGGCCCGGCCGGACCACCGCGACCCACCACTCCGGCGAGCCCTTGCCCGAGCCCATGCGGGTCTCGGCGGGCTTCTTGGTCACCGGCTTGTCCGGGTAGACGTTGATCCAGACCTTGCCGCCACGCTTGATGTAGCGGGTCATGGCGATACGGGCGGCCTCGATCTGCCGGTTGGTCACCCAGGAGGGCTCCAGCGCCTGCAGGCCGTAGTCGCCGAAGGCCACGCTGGTGCCGCCGCTGGCCACGCCGCGGCGGTGGCCGCGGTGCTGCTTGCGGTGCTTGACGCGCTTGGGGGTCAGCATCGGTCGGTCACTCCTTGCCCTCTGCCGCCGGGACGGCCTCGGCCTCGGCCGGAGCCTCGGCCGGAACCTCGGCGGGAGCCTCGGCGGGCGCCTCGCTGGCCGGCTCGGCCTTGGAGGCGCGGCCGCCGGAGCGGCCGCCGCCGTTGCCCTCGCCCCGGCCGCGACCCGAACGGCGCTCGCCGCTGGGCCCGCCGGCGGCGGCCCGGGCGCGGGCCCGGGCCCGGTCGGCCTCCTGCTCCTCGCGCGAGGGCAGCACGTCGCCGCGGTAGATCCAGACCTTGACCCCGACCATCCCGAAGGTGGTGCGGCCCTCGGCCAGGCCGTAGTCGATGTCGGCCCGCAGGGTGTGCAGGGGCACGCGGCCCTCGCGGTAGAACTCGGTGCGGGCCATCTCGGCGCCGCCCAGGCGGCCGGAGCACTGCACCCGGATGCCCTTGGCCCCGCCCTTCATGGCCGAGTTGATGGCCCGGCGCATGGCCCGGCGGAACGACACCCGGCTGGCCAGCTGCTCGGCCACGCCCTGGGCCACGAGCTGGGCGTCGGTCTCGGCCCCCTTGACCTCGAGGATGTTCAGGGTGACCTGCTTGCCGGTCATCTTGTCGAGGTCGGCCCGGATGCGGTCGGCCTCGGCGCCGCGGCGGCCGATGACCACGCCCGGCCGCGCGGTGTGGATGTCGATCCGCACCCGGTCGCGGGTCCGCTCGATCTCCACCCGGGAGATGCCGGCGTGGCTCAGGTTCCGCTTCAGGTACTTGCGGATCTCGATGTCCTCGTGCAGGTACTTCTTGTAGTCCTTCTCGCTGAACCAGCGCGACTTCCAGTCGGTGGTGACGCCCAGGCGGAAGCCGTAGGGGTTGATCTTCTGTCCCATTACGACGCCTCCCTGGAGTCGACGACGACCGTGATGTGGCTGGTCCGCTTGTTCACCCGGTAGGCGCGGCCCAGCGCGCGGGGCCGGTGCCGCTTCAGGGTCGGGCCCTCGTCGACGAACGCCTTGGCCACGAACAGGTTGTCGGCCGGCAGCTGGAAGTTGTGCTCGGCGTTGGCGACGGCCGAGTCGAGCACCTTGCGTACCGGCAGCGCGGCCGCCCGCGGGTTGAACTGCAGGATCCGGCGCGCCTCCTCGACGTGCAGGCCGCGGATCAGGTCCAGGACCCGGCGCGCCTTGAACGGCGTCACCCGGACGAACCGAGCCTGCGCTTTGACCTCCATATCGGGGTTACCTCACTCCTGTCGCCCGCTCCTGCGAGCGGTGGATGCGGAAGGTCCTGGTCGGGGCGAACTCGCCCAGCTTGTGGCCGACCATGGCCTCCGAGATGTACACGGGCACGTGCTTGCGCCCGTCGTGGACCGCGATCGTGTGCCCGACCATGTCGGGGATGACCGTCGAGCGCCGCGACCAGGTGCGGACCACCCGCTTGTCGCGCTTGCGGTTGAGCTCGTCGATCTTCTTCAGCAGATGATCGTCGACGAAGGGACCCTTTTTCAGACTGCGTGCCATACCTAGCGCCCTCTCCCCTTGCGGCGGCGGCGGACGATGAGCTGGTCGGAGGGCTTGCGCCGGCGGGTGCGACCCTCCGGCTTGCCCCACGGGCTGGTCGGGTGACGGCCGCCGGAGCTCTTGCCCTCGCCACCGCCGAGCGGGTGGTCGACCGGGTTCATGGCCACCCCGCGGGTGGTCGGGCGCTTGCCCTTCCAGCGGTTGCGGCCGGCCTTGCCCCAGCTGATCAGCTCCTGCTCGGCGTTGCCGACCTCGCCGACGGTGGCCCGGCAGGTGGTCAGCACCTGGCGGATCTCGCCCGAGGGCATCCGCAGGGTGGCCAGCGTGCCCTCCTTGGCCAGCAGCTGGATCCCGGACCCGGCGGAGCGGCCCATCTTGGCGCCGCCGCCCGGCCGGAGCTCGACGTTGTGGACGATGGTGCCGACGGGGATGTTCTTCAGCGGCAGGGCGTTGCCCGGCTTGATGTCGGCGCCCTCGCCCGACTCGACGACGTCGCCGACCTTGAGGCGGGTGGGGGCGATGATGTAGCGCTTCTCGCCGTCCCGGTAGTGCAGCAGGGCCAGGCGGGCGGTGCGGTTGGGGTCGTACTCGATCGCCGCCACCTTGGCCGGCACGCCGTCCTTGGTCCGGCGGAAGTCGACGATCCGGTAGCGCTGCTTGTGGCCGCCGCCCTGGTGGCGCGCGGTGATGCGCCCGTGGACGTTGCGGCCACCCTTCTTCGGGCTCGGTGCCAGCAACGCCTTCTCGGGGGTCGTCTTGGTGACCTCCACGAAGTCGGCCACCGAGCTGCCCCGCCGTCCCGGCGTGGTTGGCTTGTGCTTGCGGATGCCCATGGCTACCTGGCCTCGAAGATCTCGATCTTGTCGTCGGGGTGGAGGGTGACCAGCGCCCGCTTGGTCGCCTTGCGGACCCCGAGGGTGCGGCGGGTGCGCTTGCGCTTGCCCTTGCGGTGCAGGGTGTTCACGTTGGCCACCCGGACGGAGAAGATGGCCTGGATGGCCTCCTTGATCTCCGTCTTGTTGGCGTCGGGGTCGACGATGAAGGTGTAGGTGTTCTCGTCCAGCAGGGCGTAGGACTTCTCGCTGACCACCGGCTTGTAGATCACGTCGCGAGGGTTCTTCACTTGGCGTCACCCTCCTCCAGCACCAGCTCCTCGTCGGCGGCCTGGTCGGTCGTGGCCGACCGGCCCAGGAACGCGTCAAGGGAGTCGCGGGTGAACACGACGGTGTCGCTGTTGAGCACGTCGTAGGTGTTGAGCTGGTCGAAGGTGATCAGGTGGACGGCCGGCAGGTTGCGGAAGCTCTTGATCGCCGCCTCCTCGAGGCCGTCGACCACGAACAGCAGCTTGCGCCCGCCGAGCCCGACCGTGTCCAGCAGCTCGACCGCCCTGGCCGTCTTCGGCTCCTCGAAGTCGAGGCCGTCCAGGACGACCAGGTTGCCCCCGGCGTGCCGGTCGGTCAGGGCCGAGCGCAGGGCCAGCACCTTCTCCTTCTTGTTGACCCGCAGGCTGTGGTCGCGGGGCGTCGGCCCGAAGACGACGCCGCCGCCGCGCCACTGGGGCGCCCGGATGGAGCCCTGGCGGGCCCGGCCGGTCCCCTTCTGGCGCCAGGGCTTCTTGCCCCCGCCGCGGACCTCGGCCCGGGTCTTGGTCGAGTGGGTGCCGGCCCGGGCCGCGGCGAGCTGGGCCCGCACCACCCGGTGCATCACCGGCACGTTGACCTGGACCCCGAAGATCTCCTCGGGCAGCTCGACCGAGCCGGCCTTCTTGCCCTTGGCGTTGAGGACGTCGACCTTGGCCATCAGCCGGTCACCGCCTTCACCGAGCTGCGCACCATGACCAGGCCGCGCTTGGGGCCGGGCACGGCCCCGCGGACCAGGAGCTGGTTGCGGTCGGGGTCGGCCTTGACGACCTCGAGGTTGAGCACGGTGACCCGCTGGTTGCCCATGTGGCCGGCCATCCGCATCCCCTTGAAGATGCGCGACGGGGTGGCGCAGGCGCCGACCGAGCCGGGCGAGCGGTGCTTGCGCTCGGTGCCGTGGGAGGCGCCAAGGCCCTTGAAGCCGTGCCGCTTCATCACGCCGGCGAAGCCCTTGCCCTTGGACACGCCGACGACGTCGACCCGGTCGCCCGGGGCGAACACGTCGGCCTTGAGCTCCTGGCCGAGGGTGTACTCGCCGGCGTCGGCGGTGCGCAGCTCGACCAGGTGCCGCCGGGCCTCGACGCCGGCCTTGGCGAAGTGGCCCGCCCTGGGCTTGTTGACCTTGCGGGCCTTGACGTCCCCGAAGGCGAGCTGGACGGCCGAGTAGCCGTCGCGCTCCGGCGACTTCACCTGGGTGACCGTGTTCGGCCCGGCCTGGATGACCGTGACCGGCACGACCCGGGCGTTCTCGTCGAAGATCTGGGTCATGCCCAGCTTGGTGCCGAGAAGGCCCTTGAAGGTGGCTGTCCTTGTCATAGCTTGATCTCGATGTCCACGCCGGCCGGCAGGTCCAGGCGCATCAGGCTGTCGACGGTCTTGGGAGTCGGGTCGAGAATGTCGATCAGCCGCTTGTGGGTGCGCATCTCGAAGTGCTCGCGCGAGTCCTTGTCCTTGTGGGGACTGCGGATCACGCAGTAGACCGACTTCTCGGTGGGCAGGGGGACCGGCCCGGCCGTGCGCGCGCCCGTACGGGTCACCGTGTCGACGATCTTGCGTGCCGACTGGTCGATGATCTCGTGGTCGTACGCCTTGAGGCGGATACGGATCTTCTGGTTCACCGCACGACCTCCGGTCGTGCGGAATGATGAACTTCTTTATTCATCATCATTCCATTCCACTTGCTGCAACCCTTCGGATCGCATCACTTGAGGATTTTGATGACGCGGCCGGCGCCGACGGTGCGGCCACCTTCGCGGATGGCGAAGCGGAGCCCTTCGGCCATGGCGATGGGCTGGATCAGCTTGACCGTCATCTCGGTGTTGTCCCCCGGCATGGCCATCTCGG
>DASUPQ010000812.1 GCA_036280995.1 Actinomycetota bacterium
GCCTGTGGGCCGCCCTGCCCCACTACCTGAACCTGGCCCCCAACCCCTGGGGCGCCATGGCGCTGATCCGGGAGCTGCGGCGGCTGCTGCCGATGGCCGTCGACACCAGCGCCCTGGCCGGCCAGACCGACGCCTTCGACACGGCCGTGGCCGAGCTGGTCGAGGAGAACCCGGAGCTCGCCGGCTACATCGAGCGGCTCGAGGCCGACAGCGACGTCGACGAGGACGAGGAGGGGTCGCCCGGCCTCGCCGACCTCCCCCCCGAGGAGCTGGTGGCCGAGGTCGAGCGCTACCTGCGCGACCACCCGGGCGGATCGAGGAACTAGCTCCGCAACAGGATCCGGCCCGCCGGGCCGGATGGGCCGGGCGGGCCGGATCTCTGCCGGGCCGGTACCTGACCCGGCGGGCAGGGACAGCTCGAGCCGCTCTGCGACGGCCGCCTGCGCCCTTGCTCGGCCGCATGCCAGCACCCGGTCAGTCATGTCAATAGTCTCAAACTTGTCTATCTCGTCGAGGACGCTGTCGCAGCTGCGCCGAACTCGGCAAACCACCGCGCGAGCAGGCACGATGGTGGCGAACGGACCCGGCCCGGCACCCGCCCCAGGAGGCAGCGACCACATGGATCCCGTCGTCCCGTCGACCGGCTGGGGGGTCACGCACCTGTTCTTCCGCGTCGACTCCAGCCGCTCCCCCGACCCCGCCCAGGCCGGCAAGGAGCTGGTGGCCGCCCTCGACGCCTTCGCCGCGGCCGGGGAGGACCACCAGGTGCTCTGCGCCTCCGTCCTCGGCCTCAAGGCCGACCTGGCCGTGATGGCCCTCGGGCCCGACCTGACCCGCCACGAGGCGCTGGCCAGGTCGCTGCGGGCGGTGAGCCCGCTGGAGCCGGCGTACTCGTTCCTGTCCCTCACCGAGGTCTCGGAGTACATGGAGACCGAGGACGACGTCCGGGCCCGCCTCCAGGCCCAGGGGGTCGAGGACACCGAGGAGCGGGTGGCCAAGGCGCTGGAGCGGCTGGCCGGCCAGCGCGAGGACCGGCTGCACCCGCGCCTGCCCCGCAAGGCGGTGCTCGCCTTCTACCCGATGAGCAAGGCCCGCGACCCGGACGCCAACTGGTACCGGCTTCCCTTCGACCGGCGCCGCGAGCTGATGCACGGCCACGGCAAGGTCGGGCGCCGCTACACCGGCCGGGTCCTGCAGCTCGTCACCGGCTCGACCGGCCTGGACGACTTCGAATGGGGCGTCACCCTGCTCGCCGACGACCTCAGCGCCATCAAGGAGGTCGTCTACGACATGCGCTTCGACGAGGTGACCGCCTCCTACGGCCGCTTCGGCCCGTTCCTGGTCGGCCTCACCTGCGACCCGGCCGAGCTCCCCGAGCGCCTGGGGCTGCGCTGACTCAGTGCTCCCACTCGACCTGGCGCACGCCGTCCAGGCGGCCCAGGACGTCGAGCAGCTGCTCGGGCCGGTAGCCAGGGCGCAGCTTGACCACCAGCACGACCCGGTCCTCGTTCCCGCCCATTTCCCGGTCCAGCCCACGCAGGTCCACCCGCTCGCCCCGCAGGGCCTCCACGATCCGCTGCACGTCGAGCCCGGGCCGGGTGGCGAGCACGTACTCCTCGCGCGATACCCCCCAGCGCTGCAGCGTGGCGCTCACCCTGCGCAGCCCGAACAGGGTCCCCACGACCAGCGCGGCCCCGCCAACGCCGAGCACGTAGTCGCCCGCGCCCACCGCCACTCCGACCGAGGCCGTCGCCCAGATGCTGGCCGCCGTGGTCAGCCCCTTGACCGTCAGCCCGTGCCGGACGATGGCCCCCCCGCCCAGGAACCCGATCCCGGTCACGATCTGGGCGGCCAGCCGGCTCGGGTCGGTCCCGATCCCCCCGCCGAACCCGTAGGCCGAGATCAGGGTGAACAGACAGGCCCCGATGGTCAGCAGCATGTGCGTGCGCAGCCCGGCCGCCTGGTCGTTCAGCTCGCGCTCGGCGCCAATGGCGCCACCGAGCGCGGCCGCCACCACCAGCCGTCCGAGGAGCTCGAGGTCAGTGGGCATCGGTCCCCTCCACAGCCGGGATCCAGCCCGATGCTAACCCGCGCCAACGCCGGCGCGGCAGGGCTAGCGTTGGTCGAGCCGGCACCAGCGGGTCGTGCGGCCGCCCACCTTGGCGGTGGACAGCTCGGAGCCGTGGCGGGGGCAGACCCCGAGGGCACGTGACCGGGCGAAGGCGCCGCGGCCGGTGCCGCCGGCCTTGAAGGCGGCGCGGATCGCGGCCCGGACGGCCCGGCGCAGGCGGGCCAGCTCGTCGGGGTCGAGGTCGACGCCGCGGCGGCGCGGGTCGATCCCGGCCCGCCACAGGGCCTCGTCGGCCAGGAGGTTGCCCACCCCGGCCAGCGCCTGCTGGTTGAGCAGGCGGGCCTTGACCGGAGCCCGGCTGCGCCCGACCAGGTCCCGGAACCGGGCGAGGGACACCTCGAGCGCGTCCGGTCCCAGCCGGCCCCGGACCGGGTCGAGGGTCACCCGGCCGAGCCGCCGCGGGTCATTCAGGACCATGGTGCCGCCGTCGGTGAAGACGAGGGCGAACCGCTTGAAGCGCACCACTGGGTCGTCGTGGAACCACACGCTGCCGCTCATGCCCAGGTGCAGGCCGAGCACCGGCCCGTCGGTCTCGACCAGCAGCTGCTTGCCCACCCGGTTGACCCCGGTCACCTTGTGGCCGACCAGCGCCTCGCGGATCGCGCCGGGCGGCCAGGGCCGGCACACGTAGGAGTCGGAGTCGTCGGCGTCGGCCACCACCCGTCCAAGGGCGTGGCGCTCCAGGACCTCTCGGGCCCGTTCCGCCTCCGGCAGCTCCGGCATGGCCCGAGCATCCCATCCCGGCCCCGGTTCCTCATCTCGAAGGGTGACGACCGGCTGCAGCTGCGGGAGGCCGGTACGCACGATGGGTGATCTCCGCATGACCGGGCCGGTGCTCCGGCCGCCTCGTCTACGCCACCACCACCGCCACCCTGTCCGCCATCGACCTCACCGGAGGAGTCCCCTCCGGCACCGCCACGGTCCTGAACGGCCCCGCCGTCGACGGTCAGTCCTGGCGGGGTTGCTCGTCCTCAACCTCCCCACCTGACGGGCTCCGAGCTCCCGGCCCGCACCACCCGGTGCGGGCCGGACCCGTTCCGGTATCCTGCGCCCCGTCGGCCCCTGTAGCTCAAGGGACAGAGCAGCTGTCTCCTAAACAGCAGGTTGCAGGTTCGAGTCCTGCCAGGGGCACCACGCAGGCCTTGTGGGCAAGGAACCCTGGGGCAACCAAGGCCGCCGGGTGCTACCAGACGGTCACCGGTCTTGGATGGCGGTGGTTTCTCAGCCTGCGGTCCTTGGTGACCAAGAGGCAGCCGTGCTCCACAGCGGTCGCGTAGACCAACCGGTCGGCTGGGTCGCCGGGGAATGAGGATGGCAGCGACACTGCGGTCGCGGCGACCGCGGGCGTCACCCCGAGAGTCTGCAGGCCATCGGCCAGCTGTTCCAGCCAGGAGCGCACCGGAATGGTCACGATGATCCGCTCGTGCGCGGCCAGCCATGCCAGCTCGAACCAGGAGATCGCCGCCACCGCGAGCTGATCGGCTTCAGCGAGTGCCTTGGTCGCGGCGTCGCTGAGCCGCTCCGGCTCAGCCGACCACCACTGCACGACGTGGGTGTCAAGCAGGACGGTGGTCACGGCAGGTCCCAGGTTGCTCCGGTCGTGAACAGCTCCTCGTCGTCGGCGGCACTCATCGCCACCCCGGTCAGCTTGCCCTTCAGGGCGTTGGGGCCCTTGGCAGGCACCAGGCGGGCCACGGTGCGGCCGTGCTTGGTGATCTCGATCTCTTGTCCAGCGGCGACAGCATCGAGCAGGGAGAGGATCTTGGCCTTCACCTCAGTAGCGGTCATCTGAGTGGTCATGTGACTACTATACCAGTCACTCATCACCACGACCATCCCGCGACGCGGAAATGCCTGCCTTGTGTTGTATAGGCTTCTACGCGGGCTGGGCGACAGCTGCTGGACACATCGCGAAAGGTGACCCCATGACCCGCCAAGCAGTCTCCAGCGATCAGGCCCCGGCCGCGCTCGGTCCCTACAGCCAGGCGATCGTCGCCGGTGGCTTTGTGTTCTGCTCAGGGACCGCGGGAATCGACCCCGCGACAGGTGCCGTGGGCGACGGGATCGAGGCACAGACCGACCAGGCGCTCCAGAACCTCGCCGCCACCCTCGAGGCCGCCGGGGCGTCAATGGCCGACCTGGTCAAGGTCACGATCTTCTACGCCGACGTCGATGACTTCGCGAGACTCAACGAGGTCTATGCCCGGCACATGCCCGACCCCCCGCCGGCGCGATCTGCCCCGGCTAACGTCAAGCTCCCGCACGGGCTGCTGGTCTCGATCGACGCTATTGCTGTCCTGCCGGCCAAAGCCAGCTAGCAGGCAGAGGATAACTTTCGCTTCACGGTCTCCGCCGACCAGCAGGTCGTCGTCGAGCACAGCGTCTGGGCTGAGACATCTCCTAAACAGCAGGTTGCAGGTTCGAGTCCTGCCAGGGGCACGGATATTTATCGTCACAGCTCAGACGGGCTAGGAGGTCCACGCGCGAGGGTCGTCACCTCGTCC
>DASUPQ010000813.1 GCA_036280995.1 Actinomycetota bacterium
CCCGGCCGACGCTGCCGCTGTTCCGGAGCGGCGACCCGACCCTTGCCGAGCGGGTCGACGAGGCACTGGCCGGCTTCGGCGAGTGATCGTCCTCGACACCAGCGGCCTGCTCGCGGCCCTCGACGCCGACCAGCGTCACCATGCGTCCGCGGTCCAGGTGCTGGCGTCCGACGACGGCCCCTTCCTGCTGTCGCCGTTCGTCCTCGCCGAGCTCGACGACCTGCTGCTCGATCGGGTGGGCGCGCAGGCCGAGCGGGCGCTGCTGGACGAGGTCGCATCCGGCGCCTATGACCTGGTCCCGTTCGGCGTCGCCGAGGTCGCCGCGGCGGCGGAGCTGGTCGGGCGCTACGGCGAGCCGCGGATCGGCCTGGCCGACGCGTCGGTGGCCGTGATCGCGGCCGCGGCCAGGACGACCCGGCTGCTCACCCTGGACGAGCGTCACTTCCGGCCGATGCGCCCGCTCTGGGGCGACGCGTTCACGCTGCTCCCGGCCGACCAGGGCTGACACGCGAGGCGGTCGAGGCGGGCCTATGCTGGCCGGCGACATTCCGCGACCCAGCGAGGGGATGGCGTGAGCTTCGAGGAGATGGACTTCGAGACCAGGGCGGTGCACGTCGGGTCGGAACCCGACCCGGCGACCGGGGCGGTGATCCCGCCGATCTACCAGACGTCGACCTTCGCCCAGGAGGCGGTGGGGACGCACCAGGGGTACGAGTACGCCCGGACCGGGAACCCGACCCGGGCCAACCTCGAGGCGTGCCTGGCGTCGCTGGAGGGGGTGGCGCCCGGCGGGCCGGGGGGCGGGCTGTGCTTCGCGTCGGGGATGGCGGCGACCACGACGGTGCTGCAGACGCTGGCCCCCGGCGACCACCTGGTGCTGTCGGCCGACGTGTACGGCGGCACCTACCGGGTCGCGGCCCGGCTGTTCGAGGGGTGGGGGCTGCGGCTCAGCGTGGTCGACATGACCAGCCTGGACCAGCTCAAGCAGGCCATCCGGTCCGAGACCCGGCTGGTCTGGGTGGAGACGCCGACCAACCCGCTGCTCGGGGTGGTCGACATCGCGGGCGCGGCCGAGGCCGCCCACGCCGCCGGGGCGCTGTGCGCCGTCGACAACACCTTCGCCACCCCGTTCCTGCAGCGGCCCCTCGAGCTGGGGGCCGATCTGGTCGTCCACTCCTCGACCAAGTACCTGGGCGGCCACTCCGACGTGGTCGGCGGGGCCCTGGTCACGGCCGTGCCCGAGCTGTACGAGCGGGCGCGATTCCTCCAGAACGCCGCCGGGGCGGTGCCCGGGCCGATGGACTGCTGGCTGACCCAGCGCGGGATCAAGACCCTGGCCCTGCGCATGCGGGCCCACTGCCACAACGCCATGCGGGTGGCCGCGTTCCTGGCCGGCCGGCCCGAGGTGGCCGAGGTCCGCTACCCGGGCCTGGCCGGCGACCCCGGCCACGAGCTGGCCGCCCGGCAGATGGCCGCTTTCGGGGGCATGGTCGCCTTCCGCCCGGCCGGCGGGGTCGAGGCGGCCAAGCGGCTGGTCGCCGCCACCGAGGTGTTCACCCTGGCCGAGAGCCTGGGCGGGGTGGAGAGCCTGATCGAGCTGCCCGGCGAGATGACCCATGCCAGCGTGGCCGGCACCGACGCCGAGGTCCCGGCCGACCTGGTGCGGCTGTCGGTCGGGGTCGAGCACCCCGACGACCTGGTCGCCGACCTGGCCCGGGCCCTCGACCGGATGTGAGCGGGCCGCCGGCCCGTCCGGCGGTCACCGTCCGGGAGGCCACCCTGGCCGACGTCGACGCCCTGGTCGACCTGCTGGTCGCCGTGGCCGGCGAGGGCCGCTGGATCGGCACCGAGGCCCCGGTCGACGTGGAGCGGCGCCGCCGCCGCATGGTCGAGGACGTCGAGCGCGCCGACGCGATCGTCCTGGTCGCCGAGGCCGGCGGGGCGACGGTGGGCGAGCTCGGCCTGCGCCTGGCCGGCTACGGCGTGGCCGAGCTGGGCATGGCCGTGGCCGCCGGCTGGCGTGGCCGCGGGGTCGGCAGCGCCCTGCTCACCGACGGGATCGACCGGGCCCGGGCGGCCGGCGCCCACAAGGTCGCCC
>DASUPQ010000814.1 GCA_036280995.1 Actinomycetota bacterium
GGTAGGAGCGTCTTTACGATTGCGCCGACAGTTCGCTCCTCGTTGAGGGTTGGTATTACTACTGCCACCCTCCGTCCGCCTTTGATGTGGCAAAGCGCCTCGGTGCTCCAAGTCGGACGCTGCCAAGTACGGGCCTCGAACCAGTGTTGGACAGATGGGAAGGGTATGTCAGGGGCGCTCACGTGTAGATTGTGCCTGACGCAGGAAGACATGGGAAGAGCCACTGTTCGTGTCAATCGCGAGTTCCAGTGTGCGCCAGCTAAGATCTTCCGCGCCGGCTCGAACTCGGCCCTGACAATTCATGGCGATCTTGCCGGGACGTGTGTCGGAACGGAGAAAGGTGCTCCTGACCTGGGAGAATGAGGGTGTCTGAAGCCCAGTTCTACCGAAAACCAAGGAGCACCTTTCAGGTGGGCGAGCTTACCGCGTGGTCGCGGGATCTGACCGTTGAAGTCGGCGGGCACGGGGTCGTGTCGCACACCGGGTCCGCGGCGGTGCGGATGCTGGCCGACCGGACCGGGCTGACCGGGGCGCTGTCCAAGGCCCTGTACCGGCGCGGGTTCACCCCGGTACACGACCGCGGCCGGGTGCTGGCCGACACCGCGGTGCTGATCGCCGACGGCGGCCGGGTGATGTCCGACCTGGCGGTCCTACGGGACCAGCACGAGCTGCTCGGGTCGGTGGCCTCGGACCCGACGCTGTGGCGGGCGCTGGAAGAGATCGGCCCGCAGCAGCGTGACCGGATCACCGCCGCCCGAGCGAGGGTCCGCCGCCACGTGTGGGACCTGATCGCCGCCCGGCACGGGGGGATCCCGCCCTCGCGGGTGGGCGACCGGGACCTCGGGGAGACGATCGTGATCCGGCTGGATGCCACGATCCAGATCGCGCACAGCGACAAGGCGCAGGCGGCGGGGACGTTCAAGGGCACTTGGGGTCATCACCCGTTGACCGCGTGGTGTGACAACACCGGCGAGTCGTTGGTGTTGCGGCTGCGCCCGGGCAACGCCGGCTCCAACACCGCGGTCGACCACACCGAGGTCGTGGACGAGGCGATCGCCCAGATCCCGCCGCGGTACCGCCGGAACATGCTGATCACCTGCGATGGTGCCGGGGCCACCCTGGACCTGGTCGGCCATATCACCACGCTGAACACCGCCCCCGGTCGGCGGGTGCACTACTCGGTCGGGTTCGACCTGGACCACCGCGGCCGCACCGCGATCGGCCAGCTCGCCGACTCCGACTGGGACCAGGTCCTAGATCACCGCGGCAGACCCCGCGACCCCGACGACGCCGGGGTGGCCGAGTTGACCGGGCTGCTGCGCCGCTCGGTCGGTGGGGACCGGCTGGCCACCTGGCCGACCGACATGCGGATCATGTGCCGTCGGGAACGGCCCTCGTCCGGGGCGCAGCTGTCGCTGATGGAAGAAGCCGACGGCTGGCGCTACCAGCTGATCGCGACCAACACCCCGACCGGGCACGCCCAGTTCCTCGAGGCCCGTCACCGACCGCATGCTCGGGTCGAGGATCGCATCCGGACGGGGAAGAACACCGGTATCGGCCACTTGCCGTCGAAGTCGTTCGAGCTGAACCAGGCCTGGTGCGTGGCCGCGACCATCGGCTGTGACCTGCTGTGCTGGCTGCGGCTGCTGTGCCTGGACGGGCCCCTGGCCCGGGCCGAACCCAAGACCCTGCGCTACCGGCTGCTGCACACCGCCGCCCGACTGGTCCGCGGACAACGCAAACGAAAGATCAAGATTCCGCAGAGCTGGCCCTGGGCCAGGGAACTCGAAGCCTGCTTCCTGGCCGTCTTCGCGCTACCGGCACCGACCTGACCCGGGCCCGAAGCCCGCCCTGCCCCCGACCCGCCACCCGCCCGGCCCGTGGAACCGGCGCCCGCCCGAGCGACACCGGGCGCCCCGGCCTGACGACCGCTGACGACCCACCCGGATCAAGATCAGAACAGGAGGCGAAGATCACCAACGCACGGGCGGTACCTGAACCTGCAACCCCCGTGAATGATCAAGGCAGGCGGAGAACCACAAGAAGAAAGATCACCAAGCAAGAACAGGGGGTTGACCGGCCCCGCTCCTTCAGGAATGACCAGCGCTTTCTCGGTCGGTAGGCCGACCTCGCGGTCACCGTCCACCGCCCACCCAGCATGATCTTCCGGTGTGCCTTTTCGACTCGCTCGACACCGCCGACGAAGGGTTCACCATCCGTCTCGTCGTGGGAACACCCCATCTGAGAAGCAGCGGACATGCTCCCGACACTGCGTGACCCGCAC